>DASXVI010000056.1:0-3817 GCA_036504315.1 Nitrospirota bacterium | reverse complement strand
GAGCTCAGGAACCCGATGGGCGTTATCAACGGGTATGCAGGGTTCCTTGCCCGGAGGCTCGGCGGCGATGCGCAGTCCAAAGACGCGGTCGATTCAATAATTTCAGAGATAAAGGTAATGGACGAGATAATCCGCGAGTTCATGAGCTTCGCCCAGCCGACGGAGTTGAACATCACCGAGGTTGATATAAACGGCGTGGCTGACGAGGCGGTACGCGCGCTGCCTGCCGAAACCGGCAGGGAGCGGCCGGAGTTTCATCCGGCAGAAGGCCTCCCGCGCATCCAGGGGGATTTTGTCCTGCTCCGGCAGGTGTTTGTGAACCTGGTCAAGAATGCGGTCGAGGCGACGCATGGCGGCGGCAGCGTGAGCATAAGCACCTCTTCGGTAGACGGAGGGCAGGAGTTAAGAGGCCTGCCGCACGGCAGTTATGTGCGTGTAGAAGTCTCTGATACCGGGGACGGCATCGACGAGCAAAACCTGAACAAGATATTCATGCCGTTTTTCACCACGAAGGCGCACGGGACCGGGCTCGGGCTTGCGCTTGTCCAGAAGATACTCGTATACCACGGCGGCAGGGCGTTCGTTAAAAGCAAAAAAGGCAAGGGTACCACCTTCAACATCTATCTGCCCGTGCGCTCCCGGGCGAGAGAGGCCTGAGCATGGACGGCTTCACCGTACTTATAATCGAAGATAAAAAGTCTATGGCGGAGATGCTTTCCAAGACCCTTGAGGCCGAAGGTTATCGTTCCATTTTCGCTCTCTCCGGCGAGGACGGGATTGCGGTTTACGGACAGGAGCGGGTGGACCTTGTCCTGACCGACCTCAAGCTGCCGGGCATGAACGGCATGGAGGTATTGAGGACCCTGAAGGCGAGGAGCCCTTTCCTGCCCGTAATAATGATGACGGCCTTCGGAAGCATTGAGAACGCGGTCGAGGCGGTGAAGTCCGGCGCCTACGATTTCCTGACAAAGCCATTTGATATAACCCATATGCTTGTGCTGGTCGAGAAGGCCCTCGAATCCGCCAAACTTTCCGCTGAGAACGCAATACTGAAGGAGGAGTTTTCGGAGGAGCTTGGGTTCCCGAAGATAATCGGCAAGAGCCGGGCGCTGGACGGCGCAATAGACCTGATAAGAAAAGCCGCCCCGGCCAAGGCGACCGTCTTCCTTTCGGGCGAGTCAGGTACGGGCAAGGAGCTTTTCGCCCGTGCGCTGCACCACCTCTCTCCGAGGGGCAAGGGGGCCTTTGTCGCCATAAACTGCGCCGCAATCCCAAAGGACCTTCTCGAATCCGAGCTGTTCGGATATGAAAAGGGGGCTTTCACCGGTGCGGATGCGAGGAAGCTCGGCAAGTTCGAGCTTGCAGATAAGGGCACGCTTTTCCTGGACGAAATCGGGGAGATGGACATGGGAATACAGGCCAAGCTCCTCCGCGTGCTGGAGGACGGCCGGATCGAGAGGCTTGGCGGCACGGCCCCGGTCTTCATAGATGTCCGTGTCGTGGCGGCGAGCAACAAGGATGTGGCGGCGGCGGTTGCGGATGGCAAATTTCGCGAGGACCTTTTCTACCGTCTGAATGTTTTCCCTGTGACGATACCGCCGCTGCGCGACAGGGCCGACGATATCCCCCGGCTTGCGGGCCATTTTGCGGCCAAATACTGCAAGGAAATGAAAAAACCTGTCATGCCCATTACCGACGAGGCATTGCGGGAGCTTTCAAGCAGGTATTGGAAAGGGAACGTCCGCGAGCTTGAAAACTGCATAGAGCGGGCGGTGATACTTGCCGATGACGGGATCGGGCTTGAGCATATCGGTACGGCAATGATAGTTGCGCCCGCCGCGGTTGTCTCCGGCAGTCCTGAGCCGCTCCAGGTCGTTGCGGACCGCGCCACGCATGCGGCAGAGGCGGCGGCCATCAGGCAGGCTCTGGCGATTTGCGGCGGCAACAAGACCCGCGCCTCCGAGATGCTCGAGGTTAGCTACAAGACCCTCCTTACAAAGATAAAAGACTACGGCATTGGGTAAATCATTACATAACCGTTGTGTAATGCAATACTCAATGCCCTGCCCATCTTAGTCGAAACTTCTTTACAACTGTTTGTTTTTTATGCTATTCTCCTGCTTGTTCAGTAGTGGCACGCGATTTGCTTTTAAAATAGCAAGGAGTAATATCATGAGAGCATGCAGGAGTGAAAAAGGTTTTACCATTATAGAGTTAATGATCGTCTTGGCCATTGGCTCCATCATAATGGGCATGGGCATCACTTCCTATATAAAAATACTCCCCCACCTCCATCTGAAAACCGCAACAAGGGATGTCGCATCCATATTGCGGTTAGCCAGGTCGAACGCAATTTCCGATAATAAAAGCACCACCATCAGCGTTTCCGGGAATGCCCTCGCATTTAATGGAAAAACTTATGGAACCGACTGGGTGGATGTAGAGATTTATTACCCGAGCGTCACGGATTCTTATCCTAACCTCAGTATGATTTCTGGAAAACGGGCCGTAACCTTTCTGTCAGACGGCACCACGACTATAGATACCGCAGCAGGCATCAAGGATGGCGAGGCGGTTTATCTGAAGAACATAAAGGAAACCGGCGAAAAAATAAGGGTTACGATTGACGGGCGAACTGGAATAGTAAAATCCCAGAAATGGATCGGAAGCGCATGGATATAAATATTGGTCAAAAGGGTTTTAGTCTGCTGGAAGTCATGATTGCCCTCTCGTTATTGGCGGTCGGTCTTCTGTCCATTATTATAATGGTCCAGTATTCCATTATCAGTAATGCCAAGGGCAGGAACATGACAGAGGCTACCGTCCTTGCGCAGTCTCATCTTGAGGTCAATGTCGGCGGCACCGCATATAATAACCTGAAGAATTATACTACCAGCAGGTTGAACGCGGACGGCTCAACAAATGTAACAGGCGGCAGATACAAGGTTTTTTGCAAGGTTACCTCGATATCTACGACGCTTGATGTAAAGAAAATAGATATAGCCGTTAAATGGAAGGCCTCTGAAAAAAATGGGGGAGGCTTTATAACCCATACTGTACAAATAAATAGTTTGCGGGCAAGGGATAACTAAGGAGCGCCTCTATGCGTACCTCAAGGGAAATACGGTCGGGCCAGGGCGGGTTTACGCTGGCAGAAATAATGATAGCCATAGTTATATTCGCCCTTGTTATCGGGGTCGCAGCCGATTTTTTCCTCGGTCAAAAAAATGCGATGCAAAAAGAGGAAATCAAATCCGAGATGCAGCAGAGCACCCGCATAGCCTTCGACCGGATGGTACGCGAGATGATGATGATGGGTTATGGAGCTGCCACAGACGCCAAAATCCTTACGGCAAGCCCCGCAGACTTGAAGTTCGAAACCTATTTCGATACTCCCGCCAAGATGTACTCCATAGAATATAGCCTTGAAGGCACCAGGCTCAAGAGGACATCTCAGGAAGTGGTCGCCGGGACTCCTCCTCCGCCGGTAGTCGATTATATCGTGGATAATGTTAATTCCCTGTCTTTTGCTTATTTTGGCAAAAAAGAAGTGCCTGTGACTGATCCTACGAAAAAAGACGATATCAGGCATATCGTAGTCACTCTGGATATAAGGAGTTCCAAGCCTGTCCCCGGTTCCAAGCCACCAAAATACATGAATATGGTATTGAAGGCGGACCTGTACCCAAGGAATATGTCCGAAGGCGAGGCGGTGCTTGACAGCATCCCGCCGGACCCGGTGACGGGTTTAAAGGTCAGGGATACGCTCAGGAACAAACGCCTGAAGGTTACATGGAATAAATGTCTTTCTGACGAC
>DASXVI010000055.1:0-8918 GCA_036504315.1 Nitrospirota bacterium | reverse complement strand
TTGCTGTAATTTCCATTTTTATACCTTTTCCAGTGCCTGTTCAAAATCATGAATGATGTCCTGGGGAGCCTCTATGCCGACGGATACGCGCACCATGTCGTCCGACACGCCCATGGCCGAACGCTCTTCGTCGGTAAATTCGCAGCATATCGTGCTTGCCGGATGTATCACGAGGGTCTTCGCATCCCCGATGTTGGCGAGGTTCCGCGCAAGCTTCAGGCCGTCTATAAACCTGAACGCGCGCTCCTTGCTGCCAAGTCCTATTGTAAATATGCCGCCGAACCGTCCGCCGTATAACTTCTTCGCTACCGTGTAATGCGCGGAAGATTTGAGTCCGGGGTAATTGACCCAGTCCACCTTCGGATGCGCATCCAGAAATCCCGTCACCGATCCGGCATTACCGCAGTGCCTCTCCATCCTGAGCGCGAGGGTCTGGATGCCTTCGGTCATCAGGAAAGAGTTCATAGGTGCGGCGGCCGCGCCAAAGTCTTTGTAAAGCTGTTTTCTCATCCTGGCTGAGAAAGCGAACTTTTTGTACTTCTTCGCGTACGCCTGATACTGCGCAAACTTCGGGCTGTCCCAATTGAATGTACCCGAATCAATTATCGCGCCGCCGATGCTCGTGCCTGTCCCGTTGATGAACTTGCTTGTCGAGTGCACGATTATATCCGCTCCAAACTCCTTTACCCGCGCAAGATATGGCGTCGTTATAGTCGCATCGACCACGAGAGGGACGCCCGCCTCATGCGCCAACTTTGCCAGTTCCGGCAGGTCCGGCACATCCATCTTGGGGTTGCCGATGGACTCGACGAATATCAGCCTGGTCTTGTCCGTGATAGCCGAGCGCATCTCATCAAGGTCGCACGGGTCGGCAAATTTTGCGGTTATCCCGTATTCGGCAAGCGTGTACTTGAACAGCGAGAAAGTCCCGCCGAACAGCGATGAAGAAGATACTATTTCATCGCCCGCGCGCGCGATATTCAAAACGGCGAGGGTGATAGCGGCCATGCCGGATGCCGTAGCTGTCGCGCCGACCCCGCCTTCAAGCAAGGCGAGCCTCCGCTCGAGCTTTTCGTTGGTCGGGTTGCCGATGCGTGTATAAATATCCCCAGGGCCTCGGCCCCGGAACACATCTTCAAGCTCGCCCGCCGTCTCGTATGAGAATGCCGAGGACTGCACGATAGGCACCGAGGTGGCACCGGAGGGCTCAAGCCCTCCGTGCACCAACAGGGTGTCAACGCTCAGTCTATATTCTTTCTCCTTGCTCATCTCAATTTCCCATTTCGCCTATCTTGCGTGGAGGCCGCATTCCTTGTGTTCGGGGTCTTCCCACCACCAGCGTCCTGCGCGCGGATGCTCGCCCGGCTGTACGGCGCGGGTGCACGGCTCGCATCCAATCGATGGATAGCCCTGGTAGAACAGCTTGTTCACCGGCAACGCATTCTCTTTCGCATATTCCTCGACATCCTTGCCGGTCCAGTTTATGAGCGGGTTGATCTTCAGGATCCCGCCGTTGACCCCGTCTATCTCGATGGCCGGCATGTCCTTGCGAGTTACGTTCTGTTCCTTGCGAAGCCCGGTTATCCATGCCGACAGAGGCTTGAGCGCCCTCTGAAGCGGGACGACCTTGCGGATGCCGCAGCACTCGTGGCGGTTGTCCAGCGACTTCCTGAAGGAGTACAGCCCCTTCTCGCGCTCTAACTTCTCGACCTCTTCGGTAGTCGGGTAGTACCAGTTGATTATCTTACCGTACCGCTCTGTCAGCGCCTCGGCTACCTCATAGGTCTCCTCGTTCAGGCGTCCCGTGTCGATAGCAAAAACCTCAATCGGCAGGTCGTTCTTTTTTGCGATGTCGATTATAATAGTGTCCTCGATTGAGAACGAGCAGGCAACGGCTACCCTGCCGCCAGCGGCCTTCACTCCTGCCTTCAGTATGTCCAGTGCGGTTGCGTTCTCCGGCAGGACCGGAACGTTCAAAAGTTTTTCGCTCATTTTACCTTCCCTTTCATTTGTTATTTACCCGAATGCGAATGCAGGTTGATCTCTACCTTCTCATCTAAACCGGCATAATACTTCTTTAAAATTTCAAGGACCTCAGGGCGCGAAAACTGCGCCGGTACTTCTCCGCCTTCGGACAAAAGCTTCCGTAGCAATGTGCCGGAGAGGTTCAGCCTGTCTTCCGGGGCGTGCGGGCAGGTCCTCGCGGACGCCATGCCCTCGCATTTCCTGCAATAAAATGTATGGTCTATCTTGACCGGCTTTGTGAGGAGCGCCCCTTCCGGCACCTCGTCGAAGATATTCTGCGCGTCGAACGGCCCGTAATAGCTGCCGACCCCGGCATGGTCCCGGCCAACGATCAGGTGCGAGCATCCGAAGTTCTGGCGGAAGACCGCGTGCAGCAAGGCCTCCCTCGGCCCGGCGTAACGCATCTCCATCGGATATCCAGCCACCACGCAGGTATCCTTGACGAAGTAATTGTCCACCAGGGCGTCTATCGCCTCCGTGCGGACATCCGCCGGGATGTCGCCGTCCTTCAGCTTTCCAAGCAGCATATGTATAATCAGGCCGTCGAACATCTCGACCGCGAGCTTCGCAAGGTATTCGTGCGAGCGGTGCATCGGGTTGCGGGTCTGGAACGCGGCGACCGTCTTCCATCCCTTTTCCTCGAATAACCTGCGGGTCTCTGCGGGGCGGGCATATACGCCTTTGTAGGTCTCGGGAAAATGCCCTTCGGAGAATACCTTGACCTCGCCCGCAAGATTAACCTCTCCCTGATCGAGTACCTTCGCGACGCCGGGGTGCTTGGGGTCGGTCGTGCGGAATACCTTTGAGCATTCGTGCGCCTTGTCAATTTCATATTTCTCGCCGACTACCAGCGAACCCATAACCTCGCCGGACTCCCCGTCCACAAGCGCAACCTTCTGCCCGACTACTATCCCATCGGCCAGCTCTCTCGACGCCGAAAACGTGATGGGTATCGGCCAGAAGGTCCCGTCCACAAGCTGCATTCCGTCGCATACGCCCTGCCAGTCGGCCTTGCCCATGAAACCTGTCAGCGGTGTGAACGCCCCGATGCCCATCATAATCAGGTCGCCGGTCTCTCTCGAACTGAGCGTTACTTTCGCCAATCCTTCTGCTTCCATTTTTGCGTCCACAAGCTCCTGTCCCTCCAGAAGCAAAGGCAGCAGGTTGTCTCTTCCGTGCGGTTTTACAAGCGGCATCTCTTTCCTCTCTCTCCCCTTTAAATCTGATAATCCTGTTCATAAAAGGTGACATTATTCGGCTTAATAAAAACGCTCTCTCCATTTACAAGCTGCAGTTCCTTGTATTTTTCGCGGCTCACCTCCGCCTCTACAACCTGCCCGTTGTCGAGCCTCTTGACCTCTATCCTTGCCGAAGCCCCCAAGGGGTGTATCCCTGTGACGACCGCCTCGATCGCCCCGTCACCGTCGTTTTTCCGGCTCACCGCGATGTCGTAGCTTCGGACATATGCGAAGGCCCCGGATACATCCGCGCAATATGCAGGCGCCTCCGCCTGCTCGCCTCCGAGTTTAGTGCGTCCGTCGTCTATCCTCGAGTGGAAAACATTCATGTTGCCAAGGAACCGATATACGAACGGGGTCGCAGGTTTCTCATATACCTCTTCAGGCGTCCCGATCTGCTCTATTCTGCCCTTGTTCATCAGCACAATCCTGTCCGCGACTTCGAGCGCCTCTTCCTGGTCGTGCGTGACGAAAACGCTTGTAACATGTATCTCGTCGTGCAGCCTGCGCAGCCAGCGGCGCAGCTCCTTCCTGACTCCCGCGTCGAGCGCCCCGAACGGCTCGTCGAGCAGCAGCACCTTAGGCTCTACCGCAAGCGCGCGCGCAAGGGCTATCCTCTGGCGCTGTCCTCCAGAGAGCTGGGCCGGGTATCGGTCGTACAGGCTCTCGAGTTGGACGAGTTTCAAGAGTTCCATAACCTTTTCGCGTATGGCCGATTTTGAAGGCCTATCCTTGCGCGGGCGGACGGAGAGCCCGAACCCGATATTGTCCCCCACCGTCATGTGGCGGAAGAGCGCGTAATGCTGAAAGACGAACCCGACGCCCCGGTCCCTCGCGGTGGTTTGGGTCGCGTCCTCGCCGTGAAATTTTATATCGCCGCGGTCCGGGTCCTCAAGCCCTGCGATTATTCGCAAAAGCGTCGTCTTCCCGCAGCCGGAAGGCCCGAGCAGAGAGACGAGTTCTCCTGTCGGGATGTTCAGGTCTATTCCGTCGAGGGCCGTGAACGCCCCGAACTTCTTCTGGATCCCTTTTATTTCAATGCTCATGCCTGACCTTCCCCGGCCGCCGTCTCAAATGACCTGGCGGCCTTCCATTCGATTATCTTCTTGAGCACGAGCGTCACAACCGCAAGCATCGCAAGGAGCGAAGCCACGGCAAACGCCGCCGTGAAATTGTATTCGTTGTACAGTATCTCGACCTGAAGAGGAATTGTGTTGGTCTCTCCTCTTATATGCCCTGAAACTACCGAGACCGCGCCGAACTCGCCCATGGCCCTTGCGTTGCATAAAATGACTCCGTAGAGCAGTCCCCATTTTATGTTCGGGAGCGTTACGCGCATGAACATCTGGAAGCCGTTTGCGCCGAGGGTTACCGCCGCCTCTTCTTCCTCCGTTCCGGCTGCCTGCATAACCGGTATCAGTTCCCTTGCGATGAACGGGAAAGTAACAAAGACAGTAGCCATCGCTATGCCGGGGACTGCGAATATAACCTTCAGTCCGTGCTCATCGAGCCAGGGCCCGAAGTAGCCGTGCGCCCCGAACAGCAGGACGAATATCAGTCCGGATATCACCGGCGAAACAGCGAACGGAAGGTCTATGAGCGTCAGCACCAAATCCTTCCCGTGAAAGTCGAACTTAGCAATCGCCCAGGACGCTGCAAGACCGAATACGAGGTTAAGCGGCAGGGCAATTGCCGCGACTGTCAAAGTGAGCTTTATCGCCGCCCTCGCGTCGGCGTCCTTCAGCGACACGAGGTATGTCTGCCACCCTTTCTCAAGGGCCTGCTGAAACACGGCCGCAAGTGGGACCAGCAGGAATATCACGAGGAATAGGAGCGCGATGGCCGTCAGCGCCCAGCGGACACCCGCATGCTCCGCCGTTGCGGCCTTCCTGCCGCTGCCGCTCTTGTTGATACCGCCTGGAAGGTTCATCATTTACCTCAAAATCCGAAGCGGGCACTGCGCTTCTGGAGCAGGTTTATAACAAGGAGCAACGCGAATGATATGACCAGCATGAACACGGCAATGGCCGTGGCGCCGGGGATGTCGTATTGTTCAAGCTTGGTCATTATGAGAAGCGGCATAATCTCGGTCTTGCCCGGCATGTTGCCGGAAATGAACACGACCGAGCCATACTCGCCGACCGCCCTCGCGAAAGCGAGCGCGAAGCCGGTAAGCACCGCAGGGGCAAGCATTGGGAATATTACTTTCGAGAATGTCTGGAGCCTTGTCGCGCCGAGGCAGGCCGCGGCCTCCTCAAGCTCTGCGTCGAGGTCCTGGAGGACAGGCTGTACCGTGCGTACTACGAACGGGAGGCCGATGAAGACGAGTGCTATCGTTACCCCGAGCGGCGTGAAGGCGGCCTTGATGCCGACTTTAGCGAGCAGGCTGCCTATCCAGCCGTTCTCGGCGTATACCGTCGTGAGCGCGATGCCGCCGACGGCAGTGGGAAGCGCGAAGGGGAGGTCGACCAATGCATCGACCAGCCCCTTGCCGAAAAATTCATACCTGACGAGGACCCATGCGACAAGCAGTCCGAACGCCGCGTTGACCAATGCGGCAATTATGGAGGCCCCAAAACTGAGCCTGAGCGCGGCAAGCACCCGAGGAGAGGTGAGTGCCTGCCACAGCTCGTTTGCGCCCAGTTCCGCAGTCTTAAGGAATATCGTCGAAAGGGGGATGAGCACGATCAGGCTGAGGTAGAATACCGTATACCCCAGCGACAATCCAAACCCAGGCAGAACGCTCTTTCTTTTAAGTAGCGTAGCCACTGTAATCCCCCTTTCATGTCCTTGTGGACTCTGAAATTAAGTCAAAACCCTTGAACCACAGAGTCACAGAGACACGGAGAAAACATAGAGGAACCCTGAACATACTTTTAGGTTTTAACCCAAAATAGGTTTTTCTCTCCTGTCTTTCCCCTCCGTGGTGAAATGTTTATTTCCCGTAAATCTGGTCGAATGAACCGCCATCGGCAAAGTGCGTCTTCTGCGCCTTCTGCCACCCGCCAAATAATGCGTCTATCGTGAACAGGTTGGCCTTCGGGAATATCGCCGTCAGCTTTGGGTCCACAGCCGTCCTCGGACGGTAATAATTCTTTGCCGCAATCTCCTGGCCTTCGGGAGAATAGAGGTATTTCAGATATTCCTCGGCCACCTTCTCGGTGCCGTGCTTGCGGGCATACTTGTTCACAACCGTCACCGGCGGCTCGGCGAGGATGCTTACGGACGGCACGACTATCTCGAACTTACCGGGGCCAAGCTCCTTGACTGCAAGAAACGCCTCGTTCTCCCATGCTATCAGGACATCGCCTATGCCTCTCTGCACAAAGGTAGTCGTAGACCCGCGCGCGCCTGTATCGAGCACTGGAACATTCTTATACAGCTTCGCGACGAAATCCTTTGCCTTTGCGTCGTTGCCCCCGTTCTTCAGGATATATCCCCACGCGGCGAGGTAATTCCAGCGCGCACCGCCGGAGGTTTTCGGGTTCGGCGTTATGACCGACACGCCCGGCTTTAAAAGGTCGTCCCAGTCTTTTATCTTCTTCGGGTTCCCCTTCCTCACGAGGAATACTATTGTAGAGGTGTACGGGGAGCTGTTGTGCGGCAGGCGTGCCTGCCACCCTTTTGGGATAAGGCCGCCCTTCTCGTTCAAGGCATCCACATCATAGCCAAGCGCAAGGGTGGCCACATCGGCTTCGAGCCCGTCTATTATCGCGCGGGCCTGTTTGCCCGAACCGCCGTGGGACTGTTTGACAGTGACATTGTTGCCGGTCTTGGCCTTCCAGTATTTGGCGAATGACGCGTTGAAATCCTGATATAATTCCCTCGTCGGGTCGTACGACACATTCAAAAGCGTTATCTCTTTCGCCTGCGCTACCGGGACAATGGCCCCTATAACCAGCGCAACGGCGGCAAGAACATTTATATATTTCCTGATGGATATCATCGCAGTTCTCCCTTATTTATTTAGTAGTAAAGCTGAAGGCGGCTGATTACTATCTTCTCATCCGCGCGGTCTAAACGGCCCGCAGCCCCCTTGAGGAACTTGGTCTGGTCGTAAGTGACCGAGAAGCGGAGGCTGTTGTTCAGGTACCAGTTGAGCCCGACCCCGTAATCCCTCTGCTGCTTGACCGAAACCTTGGCGTCCGCGAACTTCGGGAAGGCCTGCGGGTCAATCCTCAGCTGGCCGTAGCGCGTAACCGCCTCGATTGCTCCAAAATCGCCGGTGGACAGATTGAACGGCTTTTTGGTTTTTACGCCCCTGTAGGATGCGTCTTCGCCTGTGATGACATAACTGCCAGTCACCTGGTAGCCGGTGTTGTTTATGTTTGCCTGCTTGGTGCCGGCTTTGAACTCCTGCGAGGTCGCATCGAACTCGCCCTGTATACCGAACGGCCCGTAGTAATAATAGGCCTGCGGGGACCAGCGGTAATGGTAGCCGAGCGCGGCGACCGTGCCAAGATAGTTGAAGACCTTCTGCTGGCCCGCTGAACTATATTTGAAGTTGGCGAGCGTGGCGGCGGGTACATCGTTCTTTCCGAATGTTCCGCCGATGCCGAAGCCCAGCCCTTCGAGGAGCGGAATGTCCTCGCCCTTAAACGGCGTCACGAATACCCGGCCCGCAAAATCCTTCTCGTCGTTTACATCCGAGTCGTTGCTGCCGCCATCGAGGTTGCCGGTGAATACGCCCACGGCATATGTGGCCTTCTTGAAGAGCTCGCCGGAGAGCTGGAAGCCGACCTCGCGGTTTGGAGTGAGGTTGGCGTTCGCTATGCCGCTCTCTATGAAGGCCGCATTCGCGTCGTCCTGCAGGCGTTCGAGTCCGAACGGCGTTTTGAATTTACCAGCGCGAAATGCTATCTCCGGGGCAAACTTCAGGTCGATATACGCATCCTGAAGAACCGCCGTGCCGCCGCCGAAATCCGGCATAATTCGGAAATCTATCCAGTTATAAATCGTGCCCTCGAATATCGGGCGGACGCGCCTCAGCAGGAATGAGTCGGTCGCCTTGTCTTTCCTGTCGGACAGGTAGTAGCGGCCGTCGGCCTGGACAAGGCCCCTGAATTTCAGCACGAAGTCCTTGTCGGGGGAGCTGATCGAGAAGCCGTCCTTGCCGGCAGAAACAACCGCTGTGCCCTTTGCCATGTCTACGGATTTCTCATCGTCCACCTCGCGGAGGCGTTCGAGCACCTTAATCTTCTGCTCAAGCGCGTCAATCTTTTCCTCAACGGTAGACGGAGCCGTCACAGCCGCATCCTCCTCGGCGTGCGCTACATTCACATATCCCAGAAAAACTGCCCATACTATTACCGCGTATACCAACAACCGAAATTCTTTCATCTTGAAAATCCTCCTTTAAGTTGCCTTGAATGAAAGCCTCCGGTCGTCCGGTCAGCGAAATCTATTTATGTCCGCTTCCCAAAAGACCGGGAGATTATAGAAATGCGCATATAACAGTCAGATTCCATCGCCATCCCCCCCTTCCGTCTTTTTCTCGAAGCGGACCTTCTCCCGTCGTTCTACCTGGACAACCCGCGAGTCGTGGATAGTTATCTCCACCGAACCATAACGCAGGCCGCGGACCGCCCTCAGTATCCGGGCCTCGTTCTCGTTTATGTTCGGGGTTTCCTTTTCAACTACCCGCATAAGGCATCC
>DASXVI010000054.1:0-2824 GCA_036504315.1 Nitrospirota bacterium | reverse complement strand
CATAGCTGTAAGTGCCGCGCCTGCGGCCGGCAGGAACTTGAAATGCTCCGAGACGGTAAAACCGGACTCGGTCAGCTCCAGCACTTCGCGGAACGCACGGACCATCCCGGCGTTTGCGGCGACGCCCCCCGCGAACATGACCGGGGGGACCATCTTCTTGCCCCGCCCGATGCTGCTCTTGAAGTTGCGCGCGACGGCGAAGCAAAGCCCCGCGACTATATCGTAATCCGGGGCCGCCAGCTGTTGGAGGTGTATCATGTCGGACTTCGCGAAGACGCTGCACCGGCCTGCTATGCGCGGCGGGTTCTCGGACTTAAGCGCGAGCTGCCCGAACTCGTTTTCGATGTCGATGTTCAGCCGGTCGGCCTGCTGGTCGAGGAAGGAGCCGGTGCCTGCCGCGCAGGCGGAGTTCATGGAAAAGTCCTTCAGCCGTCCGGTGTCGAGCACGAGGAGCTTGGAGTCCTGGCCGCCCATCTCGACTACCGTGTTGACGCCGGGATGATATTTTGCCGAGGCGGCGGCAAGGGCTATTACCTCGTTAATAAGCGGGGCGCCGGTAATGCTTGCGAGCAGCTTCCCGGCCGAGCCGGTCACGACCACCCTTTCGCCTGGCGGCAGCCCCTTCAGCATCTCCGCGGCCTTCTGGAGCGGCTGTCCGAAATGCCTCTCGTACGCGGAATAAACAATCCGCCCGCCGCTGTCCAGACGGACGACCTTCGCGCTCACCGAGCCTAAATCGACCCCGACATAACCTTCTGAAGGCATGAAGTCCTCCTGTTGTTTTTGGCTTAAGGGGATTCCGTGGTGCTCTGGCGGGATTTATAAAGGTTAGCAAACAGTAATAAAAAAAGCAAACCCGGGCGGGTGCCCGGGTTTGAGAGGTGTTCTATATGGACGGGGTAAGTATTATTCGCCCTTCTGGCGCTTCTCGTAGTCTTCGATTGCGCTCTTTAAGGCCTCTTCCGCGAGCACCGAGCAGTGCATCTTGACCGGCGGCAGCCCGCCGAGTGCCTCGGCGACGCTCGCGTTGGATATGGAAAGGGCCTCGTCCAACTTCTTGCCCTTGACCATCTCGGTAACCATCGATGAAGTCGCTATCGCCGCGCCGCAGCCCAGCGTCTGGAACTTGGCGTCGGTTATAACGCCGTCGTTGACCTTTATGTACAGCTCCATTATATCGCCGCAAACGGGGTTTCCCACCTTGCCAACGCCGGAGGGGTTTTCCATCTCGCCAACATTGCGCGGGTTCTTGAAGTGGTCCATTACCATTGGTGAATATGCCATTTAAACGAAACGCTCCTTCCTTGGGCCGTTATGAGCCGGCCTGCTGCTTTAGGAAATCCTTGTATATTGGGCTGAAGCTCCTCAGGTGTCCAACGACGCCCGGAAGGACCTCCAGCAGCTTGTCTACATCCGCTTCCGTGTTCTCGCGGCCGAAAGAGAAGCGTATCGCGCCGTGCGACCGCTCCGGCGGCACGCCGATGGCTGACAATACATGCGAGGGTTCGAGAGAGTCCGAGGTGCACGCCGAGCCGGAAGCCGCGCATATACCGTGGTCGTCGAGGCTCAAGATAATGGATTCGCCCTCGACGAACTCAAAGCCGATGCTGGCGGTATTGACAAGCCTCTTGTCGGGATGCCCGTGCAGGCGTACATGGGGTATCGCCGCCTTGACGCCTTCCCACAGCCTGTCGCGCAGCTTCCGCAAGCGCTCGTTTTCCTCAGGGCTCTCCTGGGTCAGCAGTTCGGCGGCCCTGCCGAAGCCGACTATCCCTGGCACATTCTCGGTGCCGGGGCGCAGGCTTCTCTCCTGGTGTCCGCCGAAAGTTATCGGGAGTATCTTCGTGCCCTTCCTCACATAGAGGAGGCCGATGCCCTTTGTGGCGTAAATCTTGTGTCCGGAGGCCGAGAGCAGGTCTACGCCCAGGTCGTCCACCTTCGTGTTCAGCTTGCCGAAGCTCTGGACGGCGTCGGTGTGGAAGGTAATCTTGTGGGCCTTCGCTATCCGGCCTATTTCCTCTATCGGCTGGATGGTGCCGATCTCGTTGTTGGCGTGCATCACCGTTATCAGGACCGTCTGGTCGGTGATGGCGGCCTCGACGGCGGCCGGGTCGAGTATGCCCTGCTCGTCCACCCCGAGGTATGTAACCTGCCAGCCGTCGCGCTCCAGCGCCTTGCAGGTGTTAAGCACGGCGTGGTGTTCGAGCTTGGTCGTGATTATGTGGTTGCCCTTCTTGCGGAGGGCGCGGGCGACGCCCTGGATGGCGATATTGTCGCTCTCAGTGCCGCCGCTGGTGAATATTATCTCGTCCCTGTGGCAGCCCAGTATTTCCGCCATTATGTCGCGGGCGTGCTCCATCTCGACATGGGCTTCCTGGCCTATGCAGTAGAGGGTGGACGGGTTGCCGTAACAGCCGCGCAACAGCCCGGACATGGCCTCCGCTACCTCAGGCCGGACCGCCGTCGTGGCGTTGTTGTCTACATAAATCCTGCCCATTTCGCTCCTTTTCAATCCGTAAGTTAACTCGCGAACTTATATATATAATAATTTTAATCCTAAAAGTCAACCATGTCCAACAAAAAGAGAGGGCCCATGCAAATCAGCCCGCATTCTCGAAGCCGCCCCGATACCTGAGCATAATCAAGAAGTAATGAGTATTTATGCTCAAATCTAAAACCAGCTTTTGAAGGATTTGAAGGATATGTATAGCTATGTGCCTTTGTCACAGAGTAAATTGCATTTTGTTAAGTAAAAGGTATGATAGTTGCATAATTGTCTGGAATGTCATCATATCGGATACTTGTTTCAAAAGAGCGGGGGGGG
>DASXVI010000053.1:0-1582 GCA_036504315.1 Nitrospirota bacterium | reverse complement strand
GACGGCAGCAGAGTCCATGCGATTTCCTTGTCCAGCCGCATGATTATAACGGCCTGTCCTTCTTCCTTGCTCTTCTGGGCCGGTTCAAGCCGCTGCTTGTCCTGGGAGAAATGGACGAGCGTCTTTGATTCGTTGCCGCCGTCGTTTGTCACCATCACCGCCGAGAACTCATGCGGCTTGCCGGCTGCAATTGAGCAGTCCGCGCACAGGCACCCGAGTACGAAAAAACTGAAAACCGCGCCTAAAATTGTGACCCTGTATTTCATGGGACAACCTCCCGAGGTTATGCCTTCCGCCTGCCGGATGGTTTAAGGGCCGCCGCCTCCGCCGCCCTGATAATTTCCGCAGATGGCTTTCCGGATGCCTTCGATACGGCCTTTATGTCCTCATATTCCGGGACCGCCTTGATTACTTTCCCGCCGAGCCGTCCTACCTTTACGCTCACCTTGCCGTGGCCGGTCTCGCATAGGACGAACTCGCGCTCAAGCTTCCTGCGCCCGACCTGCGTTATCCTGATGCCGAAGGTCGTGGTCTCCCTAAGTATTATATCAGCAAGGCGGCTGGTCAAGTCCGGAGCAGCCAGGACGGACAGCATTGCCGCCGGGCGCGATTTTTTCATGATAATAGGGGTAAGCCAGACATCGAGCGCGCCCGCAGCGAACAGCCGGTCCATTGCCAGCTCGTAGAGGCGCGGGTCCATGTCGTCGATGTTTGTTTCAATCAGCACGGCGGTATCGGCCTCATGCCCGTCCGCAACCTCGCCGACGAATACCCGCAGCATATTAGGCGAGCCGGGAAATTCTTTGTCGCCCGCACCGTAACCGATTTTGTCAGTGAGCATTACGGGCATGGTCACTGCCGGTTCCGCGAGCGTGGTGATAACCGCCGCTCCGGTAGGCGTCGTCAGCTCGCCCTTTATTTCAGAAGTGTACGAGGGGAAGCCTTTCATCAGGGCCGCTGTCGCGGGCGCCGGCACAGGGAATATACCGTGCGAAAATTTTATCGTGCCGGAGCCGAGGTTAATTGGGGATGACAGCACCTGCCCGATGCCCATCAGTTCAACCGCGATTACCGCGCCCATGACGTCGACGACCGTATCTGCCGCGCCTATCTCGTGGAAGTGTACCTGCTCCACCGGCACGCCGTGCGCCTCGGCCTCAGCCTCGGCAATCCTTCTTAATATTTCCAAACCCCGCCGTTTCGCGGACGCTGATACCTTTGATTTATTAACCAGCTTCTCGATCGCTTCGAGGTTGCGGAAAGGCTGTTTGCCGTCATCCTTTACGACGAGCTTGCTGCCTGCGAGACCTGAACGGACGGCCTTCTTCCGGCTTACGGCAACTTCCGTCAGCCCGAGCTTGTCTATCTCCGCCTTCCATTTTTTGAAGTCCAGCCCGGCGTCGATGAGCGCGCCGATGAACATATCGCCGGATATGCCAGAGAAGCAGTCGAAGTATGCCGTCTTCAAGATTTTTCACCGAGGAGGTTAATCTTATGCGCCATGCAGCCCGCGCCGAATCCGTTGTCTATGTTCATCACGGCGACTCCGGGCGCGCAGGAATTGAGCATCGTCAAAAGCGCG
>DASXVI010000052.1:0-2463 GCA_036504315.1 Nitrospirota bacterium | reverse complement strand
CTCTTCGCCCTGTCTATATCGGCGAATGTAATCGGGACATCGCCCGGCTGGTTCGGCTGCTGGTCTATTATGGCCTTCTTGCCGAGGTTCTTTTCTATCAGCGCGATAAGCTCGCGAAGCTCGATAGTCTGGGACTCGCCGAGGTTGAATATCTCGTATGGGCCGTTGTGGTCGATTGACTTCAAGACCCCGTCCACGATATCATCTATATATGTATAGTCGCGCTTGGTCGTGCCGTCGCCGAACATCGGGACCGACTCGCCTTTGTCAATCATGCGGGTAAACTTGTGTATGGCCATCTCCGGCCTCTGCTTCGGCCCGTAGACCGTGAAGAACCTCAGGCAGGTGATGTTCATATTGTAGAGATGGTGGTAGGTATAGCAGATGAGCTCGCCCGCCTTCTTTGTCGCGGCATAAGGCGAGATCGGGTAATCCACATTGTCGGTCTCGGAGAACGGGACTTTCGTGTTCTCGCCGTAAACGGAAGACGAGGAAGCGAAGATGAAACCCTTGACCTTACTCTCGCGGGCGCAATCGAGCAGGTTCATCGTCCCTTTGATGTTGACCTCCTCATAGAGGAGCGGCTGTGCTATCGACGGACGGACGCCTGCCCTTGCGGCCAGGTGCAGCACCATGTCCAGGCCCTGCATAAGGAATACCTCGCGGACCAGCGGGTAATCGCGGATGTCGCCCTCGACGAGCTTGAACTTCGGGTGTTCGAGCAGACCTTTTATATTCGCACGCTTGATGGCGGGGTTGTAGAAATCGTCGAAGTTGTCGAGGCAGACGACTTCGTCGCCCCTTTCAAGCAGCTTTTCAGCCACGCTCGAGCCTATAAACCCCGCCCCTCCCGTTACTAAAATCTTCAAAATCTATCAGTCCTTTCTTGTGACTTACTTAAACGCTTTCTTTAACTGTTCGGGCTTTACCGTAGCCGTGCCGACCTCGCCGACGACGATGCCTGCCGCGTGGTTCGCGATAAGGGCCGCCTCGTGCATCGAGGCTCCGACGGCAAGGGCGAGCGTGAATACGGCTATTACCGTGTCGCCCGCGCCGGTCACATCATACACCTCTTTTGCCACGGTCGGGATATGGACCGGGTCCTTGCCGCGCTCGAACAGGCTCATGCCGTGCTCGCCCCGCGTGATAAGCACCGCGTCGCTCTTGAAGCGGTCAATCAGCTTCTTGCCTGCGGAAAGCAGCGTCGCATCGTCGGTTATGTCTATTCCTGCACCCTGCGAGGCTTCGAGGTTGTTGGGCGTGACGACCGTGACGCCCTTGTAATAGTCGAAATGGCCGACCTTCGGGTCTACCGATACCGGTATATTGTTCTTCCGGGCGAACTTTACAAGCCCGGCTACGAGCTTCTGGGTGATGACTCCCTTTGCGTAGTCCGATATGATGATGCCGGAGATGCTGCCTGTGTTTGCGTTGACATAATCCAGGATGAACTTCTCGGAGTCGCCGTTGATGCCGCCCTTGCTCTCCCTGTCGAACCGCACAACCTGCTGGCTGTGGGCTATGACGCGGGTCTTGACGGTAGTCGGCCGGGATTCCTCTATCACGAGGCCCTCCGAATCTACATTCTTGGCCCGGAGCTCGTGGACGACCTTGCGGCCCATCTCGTCGTGTCCGATTGCGCCGCAGATACCGGCCTTGCCGCCGAGGGATATAATGTTGTTGACCACATTGGCTGCGCCGCCCAGGAGCAGGGACTCGTGGCTTATGTCCACAACCGGGACAGGCGCCTCCGGCGAGATGCGGGTTACCTTGCCCCAGATGAAATGGTCGAGCATGATGTCGCCGACGACAAGCAGGCGCGCTTCCCTGAAATGGCCGACATAGCCCAAAAGCTTCTTGCCGCTCAAAGACACCTCCAATTATCAAGATGATAATCGATAAAGAAATGCGGGTTAGACCGGCCCAATAAGTTTGAAAAAATTAAACAACCAGTATTGTATAATTTTAGTTAAAAAAAGAGAAGCATTTTATAATATATTTTGACTTTACCCTATTTTTGAGATATTTTCATTTCTCCAATGAGAAGATTGAAGAAAATACTTAAAAGACCAGACCTTCTGTTCGCCCTTATTGCATCAGTTTGCGGGTTTACATGGGCGCTGCTCGTCCCTCCCTTTCAGGTTCCGGACGAAATAGGCCATTATCACCGCTCGCTTGAGATATCCTACGGCCAGTTCCTGCCGAACCCCCTCGCGCGCCAAGGCGGGAGCGTACTGCCCAAGAACTTTGACCTCCTCGTGGACAGCCTCGGTTCAAAGGATATCCGGTGGGACTCCTCTAAAAAACAGGATTTAGGCCGCCTGAATTCCGCAAGCCGAATACCGTTCGGCGAGTGGACATTCCAGAAGAACGACACAAGCACCTGGATTTACCCGCCGATATTATATATGCCGCAGGCCGTCGGTGCGTTCATAGCCACGAAAGCCGGGCTTAACATGGTCG
>DASXVI010000051.1:0-2018 GCA_036504315.1 Nitrospirota bacterium | reverse complement strand
CCAGCGCAAAGCAGGCCGAAGCCGCTGCCGCCCACAATATCCCGCCCGTCTCGCGTTCCCGATACCGGATAAAGCAGTAGAACCCGGCCAGCACGAAGAACGAGGCAAGCAGCATAGCCCTGCCGGAAATGTATGTTACGGCGGAAGTCTGGACCGGGTGCAGCGCGAATACGAGCGCCGCCGCGAGCGGCATCATCAGCCCGCCGTACCCGCGTCTGCCCGCGATGTTCCTGACGATAAAAAAGAGCAGGAAGGCGTTCAGGATATGCAGTTTGATGTTGCCCGCGTGGAACCAGGCGGTATTATTGCCCCCGATAGCGTATGTTACCGCGAAGGAGGTCATCGTGACCGGCCTGTACGCCTTGCTTCCAAGCTCGTAGGTCGCGGTCTGTGCGTCCGTGAAAAGCCTCGGGATATCCAGCTTGCGGATGAAATTGTTTTCGACTATCTGGTGGAAGTCGTCGAACTGGAATTTACCGCTGAAAGAATTGGAATAGGAAACCAGGGTAATAACGGCAATTACGGCCAGGGCCGCAATAATACGCATCCGGTCCGGGGACGGAACGGGCGCAACATTAGCTTTTACGGCTTTCTGCGGCTGCTTCTCCACCGCCTCCCTGTTCCTCGTCTTCTTGCTGGACATCTCGCGGGCTCTCCTTAAAGTGGCTATTTTTGCTCGTCCTGATATAATTTATCAGGTATAACACAAGAAGAGGTATAAAACAAATTGAAATTTATCTTAAGTGCGCCTAAAATCAGGGCTAAAATGTTACTTAACCGGGGGAGGCAGGGATGAGCGTACTCGATTGCATCGGTAACACGCCTTTGGTGGAGCTTAAAAATACGAACCCGGTTTCCGGGGTGCGTATATTCGCAAAACTCGAAGGGGCAAACCCCGGCGGCTCGGTGAAAGACCGGCCCGCATACTACATGATAAAGATGGCCGAGGAGCAGGGCCTCCTCACCAAGGACAAGATAATCCTGGAGGCCACCTCCGGCAATACAGGCATCGGGCTTGCTATGGTGGCGGCGGCTATGGGCTACCGGCTGAAGCTGACCATGCCCGCCTGCGTTTCGATGGAGAGGCGGAGCATCCTCGAAGCCCTCGGCGCGGAAACGGTGCTCACCCCGGCGGAGCTTGTCACGGACGGCGCAATAATGGAGGCGCACAGGATATACGACGCCTCGCCCGAATCCTACTTCATGCCGAACCAGTTTGAGAACCCATACAACTTCATGGCGCATTACCACACGACCGGGCCGGAGATTATCGAACAGACCGGCGGCAGGCTCGACGCGTTTGTCGCGGGCATCGGCACGACCGGCACGGTTATGGGCGTCGGGATGCGGCTGAAGGAGTACCGGGAATCCATAAGGATAATTGGCGTCGAGCCCGTCAAGGGCCACCGGATACAGGGCCTCAAAAACATGATGGAGGCGATAGTCCCGAAGATATACGACGAGAGCAAGCTCGACGAAAAGATTGTCGTCAACGACGACGAGGCCTTCGCGATGGCGCGTGAGCTTGCGCTGAAGGAAGGAATATTCGTCGGGATGTCCTCGGGCGCGGCTATGGCCGGTGCGGTAAAGGTCGCCCGCCAGATGGATAGCGGCACCGTCGTCACGCTTTTTCCGGACCGGGGAGACAGATACCTGTCCACCGCGCTTTACAAGTCCATCTGCGGGAAGTGCAACCCTTAGGCAAGATGAAACATCTGATAATCAACGCCGACGACTTCGGGATGGCAGGCGCGGTCAATGCCGGGATTATAAGGGGCCACCGGGAGGGCATAATAACCTCCGCGAGCCTGCTCGCCGGCGGGGCGGCAGCCGAAGAGGCGGCAGCCCTTGCAAAAGACAATCCCGGCCGGGCGTCGGCGTGCACCTGTGCCTTACGATAGGGAAGGCGGTATCGCTCAACCTGCCCGGACTTGCGCCGGACGGAATACTGCCGCCCTCGCCGCTCGCCTTCATGGTGAAATGGCTGACAGGCAGGATTAGCCGGGACGAGGTACGCC
>DASXVI010000050.1:0-2876 GCA_036504315.1 Nitrospirota bacterium | reverse complement strand
TCTTTCCCCGCCTATAATAAACCCACACATTGAACGCGCATAAAATTACCGTCAGCGCAAATATCCCGTATGGCGGAAGGTTTAAATATATTACCCTCTCCAGGTAATGGGAGATAAACGAGCCCGAATAGGCCGTGGCTGGCGCGAACATCGTCCGCAGCCAGGTTTCAAGGTAGGTGAGCGGGCAGTATATTCCGAGCAGGTTTATAAAAAAGGCAAAAACAAGCCCCGAAACATGGGCTATCTTTACAGCCTTTATCCTCCTTCCCCACAACCCGCCGAAAATAAGAAAAAGTATCCAGAGGAAATGGGCTGATACGGTAATGTCTGCAAGAATCCTGTAAAACATATAACAATTATATCAAAATGCGGTGTTGTTTTTTCTCTTGACCCGTCTACTGCTTCATAGTTTAGCCTTGTCCTGGTATGGCCATACTAATATACTAAGAGAGGAGGCGAAAGATTATGAAGCAGACAGTAACCGTTGAAGAGTGGGTCAACCGTTTCAGGGCTGTCGGTCTTGACGACGAGAAGATGGCGCAATGGCATGAGATGTTCGAACGGGAAAACTCCGAAGGGCACCAGAGTTTTCTTGAATGGCTCGGGCTTCCGGCCGGCAGTATAAAAGAAATACGCGGCAGGCATGCATGATAGCCGTGAGCGGCCCCGGCAGTACGCCGGGGCCGTCTGTTTTTTCCCCAAAATGAATGGATGGATTGGAAATGAACAGGATAACGGAATTGGCGAAGAAGTTCGGCTTGTCGCGCAGTACCCTTCTTTATTACGATAAGATAGGCCTGCTTTCACCTTCAGGGAGGACTGAGGCCAACTATCGCTCGTACAACACAACAGACATGCAGCGGTTGGAAATGGTATGCTCTTTCCGGCAGGCCGGACTGGCTATTAAGGATATTCAGTCGATTCTGGCGTCCAAAAGTGATGAAACGGGCGAGGTCTTGCACCGCCGGTTCAAGGAGTTGGGTGAGGAGATTGCGGAACTGAGGAACCAGCAGCGCCTTCTTGCCCGGCTGCTGAAGGCGAAAGCGGAGGGTGGGCCTGCCGGACCCGTCGACAAGGATACATGGGTCGCCATGCTTGAGGCGGCGGGCATGGATGATGAGGCGAAGAACCGCTGGCATGCGGAATTCGAGCGGCGCGCCCCGGACGCGCATCACGATTTTTTACTTTCTCTGGGTATTTCCGAGCCTGAGGCAATGCAGATAAGGGAGTGGTCGAGAGGCATTTCTCCGGACCGACAATAAGTACAACAATTACCTCTTCTTCGGCTCCACGAAAACCGTCTTGTTGTTCGTGAACATCGCCTGCCCCGGCACTGGGTCTTTGGGTTTGCGGACATATTTCCTGAATGTATAATCTACCGCGACCGCGCTGTCCTTTTTCGCCCCTGAAAAAAACGCTGCCATCTGAGCCGCTTCGAGTATTGTCTGGAGCGGGATGTCCGGCCTGCGCTCCGGGTTTCGGACTATGACATGCGCGCCGTGGTATCCCTGGGCGTGCAGCCACAAATCCATCGACTGCGCAAATTTGAATGTCAGCAGGTCGTTGGCCTTCGCGTTCTTCGCGTAAAAGACCTCGAAACCGTCAGAACTTCTGAAAGACGGGAACATCGGCGCGGCCGCCTTTCC
The DNA here is from genome assembly GCA_036504315.1 of Nitrospirota bacterium. GTDB lineage: Bacteria > Nitrospirota > JACRHJ01 > JACRHJ01 > JACRHJ01 > DASXVI01. The sequence continues at coordinate 1,230 of DASXVI010000050.1, read as the reverse complement.
CCGCTTCTTCCCGGTCGGTTCCTTTTCTCCTGCAAGATGCTCAATGTCCGAGATATCTTCCGCCGCCTCGGCAACCTCAAGCCGGTCGCGCAGGGCATCGGCCTCAATCTCCGCCGCCGCGAGCCGCTCCGTCAGCATCGCCACGCCTGCGCGCGCCTTGCGCGCCTTCCTGAAATAGGCCTCGGCGTTCTTCACCGGTGAAAGTTTTGGGTCAAGCGCAATATCGAGTTCACCTTCGCCGAACAGGTTGGGGAGCTTCACGCTCCCGGCGTTATTCGGGACGGCGTTCAACTGGGCCATCAGCAGGTTGCCGCAGGTGGTGAAGTAGTCCGCATCCTCCCCCCTGGCCAGGTCGGCCTCGATGGCAGCGACCTTCCTTTGGGCGGAAGAGAGCTTCCCGGCGAGGTTCCGGACAAGCGTTCTTTTGGCATCGTTGAATTTCTGGCCCGCAATCAGCTCGTCGAAGAATGCTTCAGCCGCCGCGCTCATGGAAGGAAACTCCCTGATCTGGCATCCGCAAAACTGGGCCAGCGGGAAGGCCGAAAGGACCGGGCCTTTTGGCGCAGCGATGATGCACGGCTGTGGCTGGCCCCCGAGTCCGGCTATGAGCGACTTCAGAGAATTTGCGATGGCTTCCGGCTCTTTTGCGGAAGCCCGCGCGACCGCCTCCGCCGCGAGGAGGGGGCTTATGCCGCCGACAACCGAGAACAGGGCCTTGCCGTATGTATTGTCCGGGGTCTTGTCAATCTGGCCCGCGATGGCCCCGGCAATCTCGCCAGTATCGGAACTTTGCGCGTCCAGTTTTTTCGTTTTTGGCGGCGGCTCGTATAAGAGGTCCGGAAGGATGGCCCGTGCCGCGTCCTCCGATATGGATATATAGGACTGCGCGAGCGCGACCCGGCCCCGGTCGTCCACCAATAGAAGGTTGGGCTTCTTCCCGGCCATCTCGAATATCAGGTCGTACCGCTCGCCGGTCCTGTCACGGGAAAGCCCGAATTTGACAATCCGCTCAAGGCCGGGTACGGAAACCGACTCGACCGTGGTCATCAGTACCGCGTTTCGGAGGCTCTGGGCAAACGGCGAGAGTTCCCGCTTTTTGGGCGGCCTGCCCTCTGCCATGTAAAAGCGGGGCATCTGGGGCCTGGGGTTTACCAGCAGGGTATGTTTGCCAGTATCCTTACGGAAATTAAAGAAAATTTCTCCGGATTCCCCTTCGGCAAGCTCGACCAG
>DASXVI010000049.1:0-28326 GCA_036504315.1 Nitrospirota bacterium | reverse complement strand
CCCTGCGCGGTATACAGGACTGGTTCATCCGCTACCAGCTTAACTCCGTGCCCGGCGTGGCCGAGGTCGCCTCCATCGGCGGGTTTGTCAAGGAGTATCAGGTGGACATCGACCCCGTGAAGCTCGCGGGCTACGGCCTCTCCGCTATGGATGTGAAGGGCGCGGTGGAGAAGGGCAACAACGAGGTGGACGGCAACCTTGTAGACAAGTCGCAGATGGCTTTCATGGTCCGCGCCTCGGGCTACATAAAGGGCATCTCGGACCTTGAGAACACGCAGGTCGGCACATTCGGCGGCACGCCGGTATTCATGCGCGACATAGGCCGCGTCCAGATGGGCGTCGAGACCCGCCGGGGGATACTCGAGAAGAACGGCGAGGGAGAGGCGGTCGGCGGCATAATAGTCATGCGCTACGGAGAGAACGCCAAGGATGTCATCGACCGCGTGAAGGCGAAGATCGCAGAGATAGAAAAAGGCTTGCCCGAGGGCGTGAAGATTGTCCCATCCTACGACAGGAGCGACCTGATTGCCCGCGCCGTGGACACCCTCAAACGCGCGCTGACCGAGGAGTCGATAATCTGCTCGGTCGTCGTCCTGCTGTTCCTGCTCCATTTCAGGAGCGCAATAGTGGTGGTGCTGACGCTCCCGATTGCGGTGCTGATGGGCTTCATCACGATGAAGCACCTCGGCGTCACCTCGAACATCATGTCGCTCGGCGGCATCGCGATAGCCATCGGCGTGATAGTGGACGGCGGGGTCATAATGGTCGAGAACGCATACCGCCACCTCTCCGAGCTTCCGCCGGAGGAGAGGATAACGCGCAGGCTCGAAGTGATAATAATGTCCGCCAAGCAGGTAGGCCGCGCGATATTCTTCTCGCGTGCGATAGTCATACTGTCGTTCATGCCGGTCTTTCTGCTCGAGGGCCAGGAAGGCAAGATGTTCAGGCCGCTCGCCTTCACCAAGACCTTCTCGATGGTCGGCTCGGACATCATAGCGATATCGCTCGTCCCGGTGCTGATGTACTTCCTGATGCGGGGCAAGATGCCGCCGGAGGAAAAGAACGCGGTGTCGAGGTTCTTTATCTCGCTGTACTCCCCGGTAATACGCTGGGCGCTCAAATGGAAAAAAACGGTCATACTGCTCAATTCGGCAGCGCTTCTGCTGGCCATATTCATGCTGTCGGGGATCGGCAAGGAGTTCATGCCGGCGCTGGACGAGGGCAGCCTGCTCTTCATGCCGACCACCCTGCCGCCGGTATCGACCACCGAGGCCAAAAGGCTGGTATCCGTGCAGGACAGGATAATGATGTCGGTTCCGGAGGTCGAGCATGTGCTGGGCAAGGTAGGCCGGGCCGAGACCGCGACCGACCCCGCGCCTGTCAGCATGTTCGAGACTATAATAATACTGAAGCCGAAGGAGCAGTGGCGGCCTGGGGTGACCAAGGCCGACATCCAGAACGAGCTCGCGAGCAAGCTGAACATACCCGGCGTGACGCAGGGCTGGACGCAGCCTATCATCAACCGCATCCAGATGCTCGCTACGGGCGTGCGGACGGACCTCGGCGTAAAGGTGATGGGCAAGGACTTGGGCGAGCTCTCGCGTCTTGCGCAGGATGCCGAGAAGATACTCAGGACGGTGCCCGGCGCAACCGACCTCTACGCGGAGCGCGTAGTCGGCGGGCGGTACCTCGACATAAACATAAACCGCGAGGAGGCCGCGCGCTACGGCCTGAAGGTCGGCGACATTCAGGATATAATCGAGACGGCGATAGGCGGGATGAAACTATCGACGACGGTCGAGGGCCGCGAGCGATACCCCGTGACGATGCGGTACGCGAGGGATTTCAGGGACGACCCCGAGGCGCTTAAAAGCGTGTGGATACCAACCGGCGAGGGGACCCGCGTCCCGCTCGGGCAGGTTTCGGAAATCACGACCAGCACAGGCCCGGACATGATAAGCTCCGAGAACGGGCTGCTGCGCTCGATAGTGTTTCTCAATGTGCGGGGCCGCGACATGGGCGGGTTCGTCGAGGAGGCTAAGGCGAAGCTGAACAAGGAACTGAAACTGCCGCCGGGCTATTATGTCGCGTGGTCGGGCCAGTGGGAGAACCAGATACGCGCGGAGGCGAGGCTAAAAATACTCGTCCCGCTCGGACTGGTGATAATATTCATCCTGCTGTACTTCACATTCCACTCAATGCCCGAGGCGGGCGCGGTCATGATGTCCGTGCCGTTCGCCCTCGTGGGCGGAGTTTACATGGTCTGGGCGCTGGGGTACTACTGGTCAACGGCCGTCGCAGTCGGTTTCCTCGCTCTGTATGGCGTGGCGGTCCAGACCGGCGTGGTCATGGTCGTTTACCTGCACGAGGCGCTCGACAAAAAACTGGCCAAGGGGCCAATCACCGAGCAGGATATCTATGACGCTACATTCGAGGGCGCGGTGCTGAGGCTCCGCCCCAAACTGATGACTGTGGCCATCGCCCTGATGGGCCTGGTCCCGATAATGTGGTCCACCGGCACCGGCGCGGATGTTATGAAGCCTATCGCCGCGCCTATGATAGGCGGGATGATATCGTCGGCCGTGCATGTACTGATTATGACGCCGGTTATTTTCGTGCTGATGAAGAGGCGGGAACTGAAGAAAGGTACGCTGAAATACTCGGGGATGGGGCACTAAAGTCGATATACGCCGGTCAGGCATGGCCCCATGAGGGACGCCATTCTTCGGGAGTCAGCCGAAGGCTGGCCCTAATATGGCGGCCTGAATGGGGCTGTGCCGCCTGCGCCCGTAGACGGTATTATCAGCCAGTGGACGATGCCCGTCTCACCTGCATTGACGACACCGGAGCCGGATATGTCGGATATATTCGTGAAGGCGGGGTCGAGCGTCAGCTCCTGGGCTATCTCGATTTTCACGGTGGAGCAGGCCGTGGCGGCAAAGGCCGTGGATGGCAAGAAGATTGCCGTGGCAAGGATTATCAAGACCCGCAGAATGCTTTTTTTCATTAGTAATCCTTAATTAAAAATCTAACGGGTGAACTGCCGCGTTTATCGCCGCGAGCTGGCCCGAGCCTCGTATTGTTTTTTATTCGGCATTACCTATCCAGTTATCTGGTGAGGCAGTGCCAACCTTACCAGGCTAATTTTCTCGAAGCCCCACTCTTAATAGATTTTCAAATTATGCATAATAATATTTAATTTTTGATTATAATGTATAGAATCTGGTTCTCTGATCCGGACATATTCCTTGCCTTTTAATGTAAAAGGTATAAATGAAAATGCGGCATATCTTTTGCCCTTGTCGTCGAACATTAATACTCGATATTTTACCCCTTGTGGAATTTTACTAATTTCTAAGGGGATATTTTCTCGAGCTGCTAAAATAATGTTTTTTACCAGTAATTTATCATTTAAATCACAAATTAATCTGCAACCTCGATAACCCATAAATTTACTAAAAAAGCAATCTTCATATATCTTTAGTTCATCAATTTTTTCTAAAGTTCTACTGTCAAATTGCATATCTGAAGCAACAATCAAATCCCAGGTGAATTGCTCATCCAATTTATAGTTATCTTCTTTATAGAAACTATGATCCGCACAACCCGCGAAAATGACTGTTATACATAATAAAAGAATTTTTACCATCTTCCACCATCCATTACATATCTTTGTCCTGAAATAACAATATCATAATCAGTTCCCCGCGGAATTGGGATACCGGAAGGATTAGCTGCATTTGCAACAGCGTTTCCTACTGCATTACCGAATACAATTGAAATACCCCTTACTACAACTTCCTTTTCATACGTCTACTTCCCCAATCTTTAGAATCAAAATCAAATGGATTATGACGTGCGCGGACATAACCGTCGAATTGCCATTCACATTGATCGCTTCTTATTGTCCCGAAAAGATAATACGTTTGATGGCCAGCCCAGCCACCAATATCATATGACTTAGAAGGCAACATCACATACCGAGAACCAACCTTTTTATACATAGATTTCACTGCTTGATCGAAGTCGGGAAAATCTCTTGCTTGTAAACCGATATCTACTTCTCTAAAATCTACTACTACTGTCGAACCACCACCTACAAAGTAATGGAGAATTGCTTCTTCCGTTGAAAAGAGTCCATTATAATCATAACTATGAACTGAATTATTATTAGTATAAAGAAAAAGATTTATGCCACCATTTAATCCAATCGGATCCGCGCTCGTATACCTTCCCGATATCGGGTCGAATGTCCTGTGATAGTTATAATGCTCCCCCGTCTCCGCATCAAAATACTGCCCCGGATAGCGAAGGTTATTTTCAATTGTCGAAGCCGGGTCTATCACCGCCTCCCCGAACGCCTTGTACTTCGCGCTCCAGACCACCGTTCCGCTTGCGTCCGTCATCTTCTGCGGAGTGCCCAGGTGGTCGTTGTGATAGAAGAAATAATCCTTGCCTTCGGTGGCGGGCTCCGTCATAAACACCGGGTTTGTACCCCAGGTAGAGTTCGGCTTCCAGCCGTAAGTCTTCTCGATTGTGCCGCCGGAATCCATCTCGACGACCAGACCCTCGTCGGCGTACATGAAGTATGTTGTAACGGTGGGAAAGGTTTTACCTTGTAAACAGATACGCCATAAATACCAGATACAATGCCCCGCCAATCAACAACACCTGGGGAGGCATTTTTCTTTTGACCTTCAGCACAATGAAACATATAGCTGCGGATATTATCGCGATGAGCGCCGAGACCATCGTCGGGCCGCGCAAATCCCAAGGCGTGAACGCGACGCCTATCGCCACCGGGAAGCTCGCCTGAAATACCATCGCGCCAGTTATGTTGCCGAGAGCGAGCGTGTCCTTGCCCTCCTTAATCCACAGCACCGAGTTCATCTTCTCGGGAAGCTCGGTCGCAATCGGGGTTACGATGAGCGAGAGGATGAGCGCCGGGACGCCGAACATACCGGAGACATGCTCGACCGCGACGACGAAGAAATGCGCGCCCGCGGCTATTATCGTAAGGCTCACCAGGAGCTGGAGCAGGATAAACCGCTTCTTTGTGGCGAGCTTGAAATATTTAGTAAAGTGCAGTTCGTCAAGGTCGCCGTGGCTCTCTCCCTCGTGCTTTAAGCTCAGGTACATATAGAATAAATAAGAGCTCGCCAGACACGCGGCTATCGCCAGCCTCACCCCGTGCGCCGGTATGAATGTCGTCAAAACCGCAACCGTATATATGACCAGGAAGAAGCCCAGGTCGCGCTCCTTTACGGCCAGGTCAACCGTCAGGACCTTGCTTCTCCTGCCCTTCGCCGCGAAGATGAACACCGCCGCGCCCGTCACAAAGAACCCGAGGGTCGCCAGCATGAACGGCGCTCCCGCAATCGCGCCGACCGCGATGTCCTTGCTCGCACCCGCCCCCGACATAAGCGCCAGTATCGGGATGGAGGTCTCCGGCAGCGCCGTGCCGACCGCCGCGAGCACGGAGCCGGTCGCCCCGTGGGAGAGGTCGAGCTTCTTGCCTATCCACTCTATGCCGTTGGTGAAAAGCTCGCAGGCGAACAGTATTATGGCAAGGCTGGCTATCAGCATTACCGGGTAAAGTATAAAGTCCATGTCGTCCCTTTCTCTAGTTAGGCGTAATTGGACTCAATTGTATTTTGGAGCGGGGCCGGTTGTCAAGGAAATGGTTATTTTTTTACGGGCCGGGGCCGCTGGCGGCTTCAAACCCTTATTTATTGACTTCAACTCTCATTTATGCTATATAAATGACGGGCATTCGGGCAGTCCGGCCTTTTCGACCGACCTTGCCAAATATTCCGCCGCATACCGGCAGGAGTGGTGCTGAAAGAAAGCGTAAAATGAACAAGCTTATCCTACATACGATACTCGCCTTGTCCCTCATCGGGGCCGCATCCGTCCCCGCTTCAGCCGATATCTACAAGTTCACCGACAACGCCGGCGTTATCCATTTCTCGAATGTCCCGGAAAAGCAGGATATTCAAAAGGTGGTCCGCGAATCCTGTCCCGCTCCCGAAAAAATTCCGCCTGCAAAGGACTACCAGACGAAGGCTGAAAAGTGCGACAAGACCGAGAGGGCGTCGTTCGTCCCGGCCTGCGACGGAGAAGTTCCTTTCTCGGACATAATCAACGCGAAATGCACTAAATACGGCGTGGACCCGGCCCTTGTCAAGTCCGTAATCAAGGCGGAATCCAACTTCAACCCGAAGGCGTTATCGAACAAGGGCGCTCGCGGGCTGATGCAGTTGATGCCTGCCACCGCCTCGGACATGGGCGTATCAAACAGCTTCGACCCGGAGCAGAACATCGACGGCGGCGTGAAATATCTGAAGTTCCTGCTGGATAACTTCGGAGGGGATATCGAACTTTCGGTCGCGGCTTACAACTGCGGGCAGGGCAAAGTCATCCGCTGCGGAAATGCCGTCCCGAACATTGCCGAGACGCAGAACTACGTAAAGAAGGTGCTTCGTCTTTCCAAGAACCCCGTCACCGGGGACATCTATTCCAAGCCTATCTATAAAATCGAGCTGAAGGACGGCTCGATACTCTTCACGGACACGCCGGTCGCAGGCGCGCGCATCTCTTTAGCTGAATAAATCTCAGTATTGGCTTGCGGTCATCCCGCCAGCCGGGCCGCAATATTAAGGGCCTTCGGCTGACGCCCCGAAAGCTTGCGCCCCTTAGTCGGAATGACCGCTACGCTATTGTTCGCTTGTTCTCTGCCTGAAAACCTTCCAGCTATACCAGATAGAGAACACCCCGGCCGCAAGGAGCGCGCCGAAGAACGTCCCGAACGCAACCACGCCTCCGAACCAGCTCCCGGCAAGGCCGATGATACCAGCGCCCATCCATACCGGTCCGCTTGCCCTGTGCGTGAGCTTCCAGACTTCCGGGTCCTCGAGCGTCCAGGGCGTGCGTATGCCGATAAAGTAATTGGGCCGGAGCTTTCCCAGATAATTGCTGAGGAATATAATCAGGACGGAGACCGTGGCGGGGATGACCCTGTCTACCGCGATGTTGTCGCCGAGCGCCGCCGCCATTGCAATAGCGAAGAATATCGACATGAAGAGGTGCAGGACTATGCGTATCCAGATGAAGGTATGCAGGAACTGGCCAATCCTGCGCTTCGGGTCTATGTACGGCGCGACAAACAGGACAAGGTAAAGGATAAGGTTTATCCCTATCGGGACCGCAACCCCCATACGCCTGCTCATCCAGCCGTTCGGCTCCCCGTCCATGCCCCAATGCGTGGGCATCGGGTCGGGCAGAAGCGGGTATATCAGGTAAGCTGCCACTAGCTGTGAAGCTATTATTGCGATAATTACTGATTCAAGCGACTTTCTCTTTACCATCCCCGCCTCTTTCTCGGATTTCCAGAAACCAGGACATGACTTCCTCCAGCACGGAGGTGTTGAGCGAATAGACCATATTCTGCCCTTTTCGCTCGTCAATTACAAGCCCCGCCATCTTCAGCATCCCGAGGTGATGGGAAATGCTCGGCTTTGATATCTTGAACTGCCCGGCAATCTCGCCGGCCGTCATATCCCTCTCCCTGAGGAGTTCGAGTATTTTGCGGCGCGTTGAGTCCGAGAGGGCTTTGAATGTCGATGAAAGCGGCATGGCCCCTCTTATATAATTAGACTACCATCTAATTATATAAGATACAGCTCAAATGAGTCAAGCCGGTCAATAAATGCGCGGCATAAAAAAAGCCCCATGCTTCTTCCCTGCATGGGGCTTTTGGTGTTTCTCTTAGCTTTTTGGCTTTGCTTTTGGCTTAATTGCTGGCTGGCCTGGGCCTGCCGGTGTTCGGCCTTCTGCCGAAGGTCTTGCCGCCGCCCTCAGGACGGGGGCCTGCGCCGCGCCTGTTATCGGACGGGCCGCCTGCGTTCCTCGGGCCGTTGTCGCTCCTCGGACCATTGTCGTTCCTCGGCGGTCCAAAGCTGCGCCTCGGCTTCTGCTGGGCGCCCGGCATCGGCGGCCTCTGGCTGTAATGCTGGCCGCGGCCTGCACCCTTCGAGGGATTGGTCGGCCTCTGGAGCGCTTCGTCTGGCTCGAGGCCCGCGATGATGCACTCCGGCAGGACCTGGCCCGTGAACCGCTCTATCCTGACAAGCTCGTTCACCTCGGCATGGGCCACAAAAGAGATGGCTATGCCCGGCGCGCCTGCGCGTCCGGTGCGGCCTATCCTGTGGACATAGTCCTCCGCGAACTTCGGCAGGTCGTAGTTGATAACATGACTGATGCCGCTGACATCGAGGCCGCGCGCGGCGACATCCGTCGCGATGAGAAGCCTGAGCCTGCCTTCGTGCATCATGCCTATTATACGGTTGCGCTTCTTCTGCTCCATCCCGCCATGCAGCGCGGCGGCGGAGTAGCCCTGGTCGGACAGCTTCTTGGCCAGCCTGTCGGCGTTGCGCTTGGTGGACGAGAATATAATCGCCTTTGTCACGCTCTTGTCCTGGGCGAGGTGCTGAAGCAGGCTGTTCTTGTGATGCGTGTCGTTTACGACATGCACCCTCTGCTCTATATGGCCCTGGGACTCCTTGCTGGTTATCTGGATGCGCTCCGGGTCCTTCAGGAGTTTCCTGGCGAGGTTTGCCATCTCGTCATCCAGCGTCGCCGTAAAGAGCAGGGTCTGCCGGGTTTCCGGCGTCATTTCCGCAATCTTCTTGACATCGTTGATAAATCCCATGTCGAGCATCCTGTCGGCCTCGTCCAGGACGAGAATCTCGACGCTTTTGAGCGAGAGGCTGCCGCGGTCGATCAGGTCGATAAGCCTGCCGGGGGTCGCGACGACTATATCCGCGCCGGTCGCCTGGCGCAGCTGCTCATAATAGGGCATCCCGCCGACTATGCAGGCGCTCCTGACGCTTAAGAACTTGCTGTACTCGCGGACCATGTCGCGCACCTGCATTGCAAGTTCGCGGGTCGGGGTCAGCACAAGAATGCGGGGCTTGGTTTTGCCGGTAGAAGGTTCGCTCAACTTCTGGAGCGCGGGAAGGACGAAGGCCGCGGTCTTGCCGGTGCCTGTGCGGGCCGAGACCATAAGGTCTTTGCCGTCAAGCGCCGCCGGGATGGCCATCTCCTGAACTGGTGTTGGGGTCGTATAGCCGCACTCGGACACAGCCCGAAGCACGGGCTTGCTCAGCCTGAACTCTTCGAATTTCATAATTTTCCTCTGAATGAATAAGCAGCACGGCATTATCGGCCGGCATATGCATCCGCCAACCTTAGCGCTGCGTATTTTCAGGGGAAGCTGAAAGCAGGGAGGGATCTGACGAATGGAGAAGTGACAGTAGCTGCCACACGAGAGCTACTATACATCTAAATATCACGGATTGCAAGCTTTAAAAGATTGGCTAATTCATTTCCTTTATGATATACTCCATTTTGCTTTTAAAAACATACCTATACTCTTATTCGGCTAATGCACGGAATAGTTGTGTATTTTCAATGATATAGGCATATCGCGAGCACGACGACCGCACAAGAGGAACCAACCTGAATGAACAAAGACTTACTCGAAAATTCTTCGGCCGCAGGCATGCCGACACTTAAAATCGGAAAATACACGCCAGCATATCCGGTAATCCAGGGCGGGATGGGAGTCAGGGTCTCGGCAAGCAAACTGGCCGGCGCTGTGGCAAAAGCGGGCGGGGTAGGCACGATTGCCTCCGTTGCCCTCGGGATGTGTTCCGACCACTATACGGGCAAGAACTACTTCGAGGCCAACAAGCTGGCGCTCGCCGATGAGCTTGCATGGGCGCGCAAAACAGCGCCAAACGGCATCCTCGCCGTAAACTGCATGGTCGCCCTCACAGACTATGAGGCGATGTGCAGGACCTCGGCCGAGAGCGGCGCACAGATTATCATCTCCGGCGCAGGCCTCCCGATGTCCCTGCCCGGTTACACAAAAGACTTTCCCGACGTTGCGCTCGTGCCCATCGTATCTTCCACAAAGGCTGCCCGCCTCATCATAAAGAAATGGGAAAAGTCCTTCCAGCGGATACCGGACGCTTTCGTAGTAGAGGCGCCGAGCACAGCCGGCGGCCACTTGGGCGCAAGGCCAGGCGATGTTTTCAACCCGGAGTTCTTCCTTGAAAAGGTCGTCCCGGAGCTTGTGGACTTCCTCGCCAACGAGGCGAAGCTGGACATACCGGTCATTGCCGCAGGAGGAATATGGGGGCGCGCCGAGATGCTCGCCGCCTTCTCTATGGGCGCGCGCGGTGTCCAGATGGGCACCCGCTTCGTCTGCACCGAGGAGTGCGACGCCTCCATCGAGTTTAAAAAGATGTACATAGCCGCAACGCCCGAGGATATCGTCCTTATCAAGAGCCCGGTCGGACTTCCAGGCCGTGCGATACGCAACTCGTTCTCCGAGCAGGTACTTACCGCCCCCCCGGCGGGCCACCGCTGCGTTGCGAACTGCCTGAAGGACTGCGCCTTCAAGCTGGACAGGAAGACCGCCTTCTGCATCAACATCGCGCTCGAAGCCGCGCACAGGGGCAAAGTGGATGACGGCCTGGTCTTCTGCGGCACAAACGCGTCACGCTCCACCGAGATTACCACCGTACAGGCAATCTTCGACGAGCTTTTCCCGAAGGCCGCTTCCAACTAAGCCGCTCTGGAACTGAAACAAAAAAGGCGCTCAAATGAGCGCCTTTTTTATTTCAGGAAGTCTTTTATCGGCGGCGTCAGCAAATCGTCCTCGTGCAGGAACGAGTCGTGGCCGTAGATTGAACCTATCTCCAGGTACTCCACCGGCTTGCCCAGGGCGGAAAGCGCGTCGGCGGCCTCTCTTGACTGATGGGCCGGGAACAGCCAGTCGGTCTTTGAGGATATTATCAGGAACTCGGCCGCGCTCCCTTCATAAGCCTTTGCAAGAGAGCCGGACTGGAGCGGGATATCGAAAAGGTCCATCGCCCGGGATATATAGAGAAAAGAATTGGCGTCGAACTTTTCAGCGAATGCTTCCGCGCTTTCGGACATATGCCGCTCTATCTCGAAGAGCCTTTAAGCGTCCGGCCGCAGTCGAGAGTTATGCTTTCGAGGGTACTGTATTTGGTCACCCCTGCGAAGCCTGCAATGCCTGGTCGATATCGGCTATGATGTCCTCGACCGACTCTATTCCGACCGAAACCCTGATGAAGTCCGCCGTAACTCCGGTGGTAAGCTGCTCCGCCTCGGTCAACTGCTGGTGTGTCGTGCTTGCAGGGTGGATAACGAGCGACTTGGCGTCTCCGATATTCGCCACATTCGAGAGGAGCTGGAGGCTGTCTATGAACTTGCTGCCAGCCTTAAGCCCGCCCTTTATGCCGAAGCCGAGTATGCCGCCGAAGCCGTTCTTCAGGTATTTCTTCGAAAGCGCGTATGTCGGATGGTCCGGGAGGCCGGGGTAGTTGACCCATTTGACCAGCGGGTGGGCCTTCAAATGCTGGGCCACGGCAAGCGCGTTGTCGCAGTGGCGCTGCACGCGGAGCGAGAGCGTCTCGACGCCCTGGAGTATCAGGAACGCGTTGAACGGACTGAGCGCCGCGCCCAGGTCGCGCAGGAGCTGGAGGCGTATCTTGTAGATGTACGCGACATTTCCGAGGGCCTCGGAAATAACGAGCCCGTGGTAGCTTGGGTCCGGGCTGGTAAATTCGGGGAACTTGCCGCTCTTTGTCCAGTCGAACTTGCCGGAATCCACTATTATGCCGCCGAGCGAGGTGCCGTGGCCGCCCAAAAACTTGGTCAGCGAGTGGACCACAACATCCGCGCCATGTTCTATCGGGCGGACGAGGTACGGCGTCGCGGCGGTATTGTCGAGGATAAGCGGTATGCCCGCATCGTGCGCAATCTTCGCGACGGCCTCGATGTCTATTATCTCGAGACTGGGGTTCGGGAGCGTCTCGGCATAGATGAGCTTCGTATTTTCCTTTATGGCCTTCCTGAAGTTCTCAGGGTTTTTCGGGTCTACGAAGCTGACCTCTATGCCGTACTTCGGTAGCGTGTAGTGGAACAGGTTGTATGTCCCGCCGTATAGGCCCGTCGAGGATATAATGTGGTCGCCCGCCTTGGCGATATTGAGGACCGCGTAGGTAGAGGCGGCCTGTCCGGAGGCGGTCACGAGAGCGGCGGCGCCGCCCTCAAGTGCCGCGACCCTCTGCTCCAGCACGTCCCAGGTCGGGTTCATGATGCGGGTATAGATGTTGCCCGGCTCCTTTAACCCGAAGAGGTTTGCGGCGTGCTCGGAAGACTTGAATGAGTACGAGGTCGTCTGGTAGATGGGTACGGCCCGCGAACCTGTGGCCGGGTCGGGTATCTGCCCGGCATGAAGTGCCAATGTGTCAAAACCTTTGAATTCCGCCATTTTATTACTCCTTTATATTATCTCGTTTAAAATCTGAATTATCGAAGCTTTTATTGGATTTACAGATTTATGCCCTTCCGGGCATTATACATAGACTCATTTGCCTACCTCCTCTGCAATGCCAAGCGCCTGTTCAAGGTCCTCTATCAGGTCCTCAATATCCTCTATGCCGACCGACAGCCGTACCGTTGACTCCGTGATGCCCACCCTCTGCCGAAGCTCCGCCGGGATATGCCCGTGGCTCATCGTCGCGGGGTGGTTCGCAAGGGACTCGACCCCGCCGAGGCTCTCCGCGAAGGCAAATACCTTCAATGCCTTGTAAAACTCCCTCGCGGCGGTCAGCCCGCCCTTTATCCTGAAGGTTACTATCCCGCCGAAGCCCGACATCTGCCGCTTCGCAAGCCCGTGCTGTGGGTGGCCCGGAAGCCCCGGATAAACCACGCCCTCGGCCATCCTGTGGCCGCTCAGGAACTCCGCGACCCGCTGCGCGTTCGCCGCGTGACGGTCCATCCTCACCGCAAGGGTCTTCAGCCCCCGGAGCGCAAGCCAGGCGTCGAACGGGCCGCAAATCCCGCCTGCAAGCACCTGGTGGGTCTTCACCTTGCCGAATATCTCCGGGTCGCTCGTTACCACCGCACCGGCTATTATGTCGGAATGGCCACCGATGTACTTGGTCATGCTGTGGACTACTACATCCGCGCCGAGCGTCAGAGGCCGCTGGAAATACGGAGTGGCAAAGGTATTGTCCACGACGAGCTTGACGCCCCGCTCATGGCAGATTGAAGCCGCCCCGGCTATATCCACAAGCCTGAGCATCGGGTTCGTGGGCGACTCTATCCATACGAGCCTGGTAGAAGGCGTTATAGCGGCCTTGAGGGTTTCCAGGTCTGCCGCGTCGAACCATCCGGCGGTTATCCCCTGCCCGGCAAGCACCACTTCGGCCAGCCCGTATGTCCCGCCGTACAGGTCGGATGTAAGGACTATATGGTCGCTGGGCCGAAGCACCGAAAGGACAGCCGCAGATGCGGCCTGCCCAGAGGCGAAACCAAGCCCGTGCCTGCCCTCCTCCAAATCCGCGAGGCAGACCTCAAGCGCGTCCCTCGTAGGGTTAGCCAGCCGGGAATACTGGTACTGCCCGAACCTGCCGACCTCTTCCTGGTTGAAGATGGCGGTCTGGTAGATTGGGACAACCGTCGAACCGGTAGCCGGGTCCGGCCCCTGCCCTGAATGAATAGCCTTTGTGGAAAATCGCTTCATGTAATTATGACCTAATAGCTAATGTATAATTTAAGCAAATCATAGACGAGCCTCCGGTATTTGTCAAGCGTATATTTTTTGTCTAAATAGAATTGTATCACACTGCAAAAGTCAAAAAACAGCGGGGGTTTGTAAATTTTTTAATGATGGGCTTGTTTGACAGGGCGCACCCGTATGATAAACTGTCTAATAACATAAGTTATTTAGCTTTGACCGTAAAAACCCAGTTATCGGAGCTTTTCAATAGTTTCCGTTGGCCGAGCCCTCCGCAGCCGTTGAGCCATATGCAGTTATTCGGAAAGTCCGGGGGCTTATGCCCTGCCGTCATTCCATGGCCAGAAAAAGGGAGGGTATCATGAAAGACATAAGGCGTATAGTCATTGTCGCAGCCGTTCTCGTACTTGCCGGCTACCTCTTAGCCTGCTCAGGCTCCAACCTGAGGAGAAGCACCGGCGAGTATGTGGACGACAAGATGATTGGGGCCACCGTAAAGACCGACCTGGCGGCCGACCCGATAACCAAGGCTACCCAGATCGAGGTCGAGGTCTTCAAGGGAGTCGTCCAGCTGAGCGGCTTCGTTGACAGCAAAGAGGCACAGACCAGGGCCGGAGATATCGCCCGCAAGGTCAAGGGAGTCGTGGATGTAAAGAACAACACTCTTTTGAGGACGCAGCAGCCTTAAGAGAAAACGGCACAAATAAAAACCCCGCTCCATAAAGAGCGGGGTTTTTTTGGCCTATGCGGCCTTCTTCAGCCCGGCGTCGTTTATCTGCGGCGTGGTATAGGTGTATGTGTTGACAAGCCTGGTCAGGTGCTCGAACATCCCGTCGGCGTCTTTGGCCGAGAGGGCCTGCTCCATCTGGGCCACATGCTTCATTACCTCGGCCCTGTCCGGCATGCTTTTGGATATGGCCATCAACACCTTCCTGGCCTGTGTGAGGGAAACATCCTCGGTCTTGTCGAACAGCTCCTCGAACAGCTTCTCGCCGGGCCGAAGGCCGATGTATTCTATCTTAATATCCTTGTCCGGCTCGAACCCGGAAAGCACTATAAGGTTTCGGGCAAGGTCGGATATCTTTACCGGCTCGCCCATGTCCAGCACGAATATCTCGCCGCCCTTGCCTATGGACGCCGCCTGTATCACGAGCTGTACGGCCTCTGGGATGAGCATCAGGTAGCGCTCGATGTCGGGGTGCGTGATGGTTACCGGGCCGCCCCTCTTTATCTGCTCGCGGAACAGCGGGACTACGCTCCCCGACGAGCCGAGCACATTGCCGAAACGGACCGTGATGAAGCGCGTGGCGGAGTTCTGTCCGAGCGCCCGCACGAGTATCTCGCAGGCGCGCTTGGATGCGCCCATTATGGATGTCGGGTTTACGGCCTTGTCGGTCGAAATCAGCACGAACCGCTCTACGCCCAGCCTCTCCGCGGCGAGGGCTGCGTTGCGGGTCCCGAGTATGTTGTTGTATATCGCCTCGCGCGGGTTTATCTCCATCATCGGGACATGCTTGTGCGCGGCCGCATGGTAGATGACGTCCGGCTTGAACTCCTCGATTATCTCCTCTACCCTCGCGGTATCGTTGACATCGCCCACCGTCGGATAGAGGATGGAAGATTTGCTCTGGTGCTTCCTCAGCTCCATTTCAAGGTTGTAAAGGCTGTTCTCGTGCCGCTCGAACGCGACCACCGCACGCGCCCCGAGAGAGAGCACCTGCCTGCATATCTCAGAGCCTATCGAGCCGCCCGCGCCCGTGACCATCACGCAACGGCCGGCTATCGCCTTGTGCAGGGAGGCCGCATCGGTGCGTATCGGCGGGCGGGATAGCAGGTCGTCCAGCTCCAGCGGGCGTATCTGGCCCACCGTCACGCTGCCGCTCATCAGCTCCTTCAGCCCCGGCAGGGTCTTTATCGGCAGGTGGCAGTCGGACAGCCGCTTCGTGATGTCCTGCATGGTTGCGGGCTTGGCCGACGGTATCGCTATGAGTATCTCCTGCGGACTGCGCGACGCCGTTATGCCCTTTATATCTTCCAACCGGCCGAGTATCGGCACCCCGTGGATACAGAGCCCTTTTTTTGTGGGGTTGTCGTCTATGAACCCTATCGGCTCATAAAGATCGGGGTTTTTCTTCATGTCCCGCACTATCATCTCGCCCGCATTGCCCGCGCCTATTATAAGCACGCGCTTGCCGGCCCTGAACCCGGCCACCTGGTATTCCTTGTAAAGCCTGAGCGCGAACCTGAAGGTAGACAGCAGGGCCACGGTCATCATGCCGTCGACTATAACGGCAGGGCCTCCCACGCGAGCCCCGAACGCGTCCATATCCGCGATGATATACAGCAGGGCGGTGGCCGTGGATACGGCCGCCAGGATGCGGACTAAGTCGGTGACGCTCGTATACCGCCAGAGCCCCCTGTGCAGGCCGAATATATAGAACATCGGGACCTTCGCGGCAAGCGCGAGCAAGATATAGGGCAGAAGCTGGTTGTTGAAGGCGTATTCCGGCACCTCCCCGTTGTACAGCAGACCCATGGTGAGGGACGCGGAGGCGGTAACGACAAGGCAGTGGAATACAAACACCAGCGGACGCCTGTGGCGCCGGAATATTGCACCAAAGGTATATACTCCGGGCACTTTCACGCACAGCCGCTCGGCGGCGGCGCAAGAGGCCCTCCATGCTTTGGCCGGGCTGGTGTTATATAGCGCGAAGAGCGTACCCAGTATTATCTTCATGTCGCCCGCAACGCTCATCTCGCCAAGGTACTGCCTGTTCAGGCCGAGCTTCACCGGGAGGATGTCCGAGATATACTGGGCCTCCGGGTCGTCGGATTTGGCGAGCAGGTCTTCCTCGTCCCGGTACATTATCGAGGCGAAGTCCGTGATGCCCGGCTTCACCTTCAGCACTTCCTCGAACTCCTCGCGGTACTCGTTGACATACTTCCATACCTCGGGCCTCGGCCCGACTATGCTCATGTCGCCCTTCAGGACATTTATCAGTTGGGGCAGCTCGTCCAGCTTTGCCTTCCTGAGGAACCTGCCCGTTTTTGTGACGCGCGGGTCCCCGTCCACTGTTATCGCAAGCCCCTGCGAAGGCGCGTCCAGCACCATGGTGCGGAATTTCAATATCAGAAACGGCCTGAAATTATGCCCGGCCCTTTCCTGGCGGAAGAAGACGGGGCCGCCGTCTTCGAGTTTTATAGCCGCAGCAATCGCTGCCAGAAGCGGCGAGAGAAGAAGCAGTCCGGATAGCGATGCCGTAAGGTCTAAAATCCTCTTCCCGATTTGCATATGTAAACTCCATTTTCAGGCGGCGACCCCCAGGCTACCCTGTGTGCCGCCTGCGACGAGGTTGTCCTCCAGCGTCTCGATGACCGAACCCATTACATACCGAAGCTCGTCGTCGGTCATCTTCGGGTAAAACGGCAGCGATACAATCCTTTCATATAGTCCAGCAGCAACCGGATAGTCTTCCGGCCTGTAGCCGTATGTGTTCCTGTAATAGGGGTGCATGTGCAGCGGTATAAAATGCACCGATGCGTATATCCCCTTCTTCCGAAGTTCCTCGATGAACGCGGCACGGTCTATCATGAGTTTCTCCAGCTCGAGTTTTATTACATAAAGGTGCCACGAGTGTTCAACCTCCGGGATTATTTCCGGCAGCTCGACCCCCGGCATGCCGCTGAACGCGCTGTTGTACGCCTCGGCGTGCCTCCTCCTGATTTCGAGCAGCCTGTCCGCCTTTTTCAACTGTTGTATCCCGACGGCGCTGACGATATCGGCCATGTTGTACTTGAAGCCCGGGTAGTTTATCTCGTAATACCACGAGCCTTCCGCGGTGTACCTCTTCCAGGCCGCCTTGCTTATCCCGTGAAGGCTCATTACGCGCATCCTCTCGGCATACTCCTCGTTGTCGGTGGACACCATCCCGCCCTCGCCGGTCGTGATGCATTTGGTGGCGTAAAAACTGAACGCGGTGATGTCGCCGATAGTCCCGACCATCCGTCCCTTGTACCGTGCGGGAAGCGTGTGGGCTGCGTCCTCGACCACCTTCAGCCCGTATGTCTTCGCGATGTGCATTATCTCGTCCATCCGGCACGGCTGGCCGGCCATGTGCACCGGCATTACCGCCTTCACCTTCGCTATCTCGTCCGCGCGCATGCCCTTCAGGAGCTTCTCCAGAAGGTCAGGGTCGATGTTCATCGTGCCCTCTTCCACATCCACAAAGACGGGCTTCGCCCCGAAGTACCTTATCACCTCGGCCGTGGCGGCAAAGGTCATGGGAGTCGTGATGACGTAGTCGTCCGGGCCTACGCCTATCGCGTCGAGCGCAAGGTGCAGCGCGGCCGTGCAGGAATTTACCGCGACCGCGTGCTTGCACCCGATATAGTCGGCAAAGTCGGTTTCAAATTTTTTGGTCTTCGGCCCCGTCGTCAGCCAGCCGGACTTCAGGGTGTCCGCGACCTCTTCGAGTTCTTCATTCCCCAGGCTGGGCAGCGAGAACGGTATGAACATCTTCTTCATGATGCGCGGTTTCTCCTTGTCAGATGCTTCATTACTATCGAGAGCGACCTTTTCGCATCCTGCGCGGTCGTCCTGGGGTGGGTAGGCAGGTTTACCAGGTGCCTTGCAGCCTCCTCGCCGGCGGGGCATGAGCCTTTGATGTAACCGGCCTTTTCCAGATGCCTCGTCTCGGGATGGAGCACGCTTTCAAACCAGCTCCCAAGCTCGGCGTTCCTCAGCCTCGCGTCGCGCAGCGCAGCGTCCTTGTCTGCCACCATCACCGGGTAGCGCAGCAGCACAGCGTCGGACTCAAACGGGATAACCATAGACGCCCTTCTCGGCGACAGGGCCTCGTCATAAAAACGGGCGACTTTCTTCCTGTGCTCTATGTCCTTCTTTATCCGGGAGAGCGCCTCAATGCCCGCCTCGGCCTGCTTTTCGCCTATCGCCTTCAGATAGCCTCCGGGCAGCTCCCCCCGGTACTCCGCGCCTGAGGACGACCCGATGAATATCCCGGCGCTGGACAAGGCCCGAAGCGCGTGCATCGAGGTCCAGTACATCCTGGGCGAGAACAGGGCCTTGTGCATATACACCTGGAAGGCAAGCATCGCGCTCTCTATCATGCCCGGCTCGGAAAACCCGCTCTGGACCAGTTTCAGCTTCCTGGCAAAGAGCTGGTCTTCCGTAACGGCCATCCCGCCAAGCCCGGTCGAGTACGGCTTCGACCACTGCGAAGAGAAAAACGAGGCGACGCCCATAGTCCCGCAAAGCCTGCCCTTGTAACGGCTGCCCAGCGCGTGGGCGCAGTCCTCGACCACCGGTATCCCGTACCTCGCCGCGATGCCCAGGACGGCATCCATGTCCGCAGGCACGCCGAATGTATGCTGGACGACTATTGCCCTGGTCTTCTTTATCCCCGAGGCCTTCATCGATATAAGCGCGGCCTCGAGCTTTGAGGGGTCCATATTCAAGGTCATCGGGTCTATATCCACATAGACCGGCTTTGCGCCCAGATATACCGCCGCGTTCGGCACCATGATGCAGGTGAACCCCGGGAATATCACGCGGTCTCCCTCGGACACCTCAAGCGCCTTCAGTATCGCATAGAGCGCCACGCGGCCCTTGTAAAACCCAAAGGCGTGGGGCACGCCGAGCGCCTTGGTAAAGGCCTCCTCGTATATTGCGGCGGAGTACGGCTTACCCATAGAACTCCCTTACGCTTTCCGAGACGTATATCAGCATTTCCGGGGTCAGTTCAGGATAGACCGGCAGCGCCAGCGTCTCTTTGGCCGCAGCCTCGCTCTCCGGGAATTCGCCCTCGGAATAGCCAAGGTAATTGAAGCATTCCTGGAGGTGCATCGGGAGCGGGTAATAGACCTCCGTGCCGATACCCTTTGCCTTCAGGTGCGCCATCATCCCGTCGCGCTCTTTCACGCGTATGATGTACTGGTTGAATATGTGCCTGTTCCCGGGCACAACATACGGCGTCTGCACCGGCAGGCCCGCCGTCTCGAAAAGGCTGTCGTACATCTCCGCGTTTTCGCGCCGCTTCATGCTCCATCGGTCGAGGTGCGCGAGCTTCACGAGCAGGACCGAGGCCTGGAGCGCGTCCAGCCTGAAATTGCCGCCGATGACCTTGTGAAAGTACTTCGGGCTGGAGCCGTGCGCGCGCAGCACCTTCAACCGGCCGTGCAGGTCGCTGTCGTTTGTCACGACCATCCCGCCATCGCCGAAACAGCCCATGTTCTTGCTGGGGAAAAACGAGAAACAGCCCGCGTCCCCTATGCTTCCGGCCGGGCGGTCTTTCGGGTCGCGCGCGCCGATCGCCTGCGCGGCGTCCTCTATGATGGCCATGCCGTACCGCGTGGCGACCCTGTAGATCGCGTCCATGTCGCAGACCTGGCCGAAGAGGTGTACCGGTATTACGGCCTTCAACCTCTCGGGCGGAAGCTGGGACGCAACCTCCTCGACCCTCTCCGGGTCGATGTTGTATGTCTTCGGGTCGATGTCCGCAAATACCGGTACCGCCCCCACCCGGGCAATCGCCCCGGCGGTCGCGAAGAATGTATAGGGCGTGGTGATCACGAAGTCGCCCGGCCCTATGTCGAGCGCCATCAGGGATATTATTAGGGCGTCGCTGCCGGAGGATACGCCGACCCCGAACCGCGCCTGCGAGTATGCTGCGACCTTCTCCTCCAGCTCGGAAACCTTCGGGCCGAGTATGAAGTGCTGGGTCTCTATGACCTCCGAGACCGCCTTCATTATGTCGTCCTTCAAGCCATGGTATTGCGCGCGCAAATCCAGCAGCGGTACATTCACGGATTCCTCCTTACGGTTCCCCCGTCCATTTCGTAAACGGCCCCGCACGACTCGCAAGAGGCCTTGTCCTTATTGAAAGCGAGCTTCACCCCGCACTCGCACATATGCCCTCTCACGGAGGCCGGGTTGCCCATGACAAGCGCATAGTCCGGCACATCCTTCGTCACCACCGCGCCCGCCCCGACGAACGCGAACTTCCCTATGGTATGTCCGCATACCACGGTGCTGTTCGCGCCTATCGTCGCGCCCTGCTTCACCAGGGTGGGCATATACTCGGACCGCCGCGAAATATGGCTTCGCGGGTTCACCACATTCGTGAAGACCATCGAAGGCCCGCAGAATACCCCGTCCTCTATCGTGACACCCGTGTAGACCGAGACGTTGTTCTGGACCTTTACGCAGTTCCCGATTTTTACTCCCGGAGAGATAACCACGTTCTGACCGATGTTGCAGTTCTTGCCTATCTCGCAGTCGCGCATGATATGGCTGAAATGCCAGACGGAGGTCCCGTCGCCGACCTTTACCGGAACGTCCACCAGTGCCGTCGGGTGGACGAAGAACTTCACCTCCGGGGCGGCAGGCCTGGCCTGTTTTTCTCCGTGCGGCGGCCTGTCCATCTCCGTCTGGCAGCGTGCGAGCACGCTCAGCACACGGAGGCCTTCCTCTCCGTCGGTAAGCGGCGCCTTCCTGTCGCGGACGCATTCCAGGAAGTGCATAAGCTCTGCCTGCAACGGCTCCGGCCCGCTTAAAGGCACGGCCTCCCCGTCTTTTTTCTCAAGCACCGGCACCCCCATCTTCCAGCCTATCTCGTGGGGGTATACCACCAGCTTGTCTACGGGCTCCGTGTCCGAGAACACGGCCATTTTCTTGCTCCCGACGACAACGAGCCTCTGCTCCTTGTACGGGTGCAGCCAGCTTACGAAGATATTGCTTTTAACGCCGGATTTGAAGCTCATGCTTACCGCCGCCGTATCCGCAAGGCCGCCCTGGAGAAAGCATCCCGCCGACGCGCTTATGCAGTCCGGCATCCCTCCGGCAAGCGCGAGCACGACAGAGACATCGTGCGGGGCAAAGCTCCACAGGACATTCTCCTCGCTCCTTATCTTCCCGAGGTTCAGCCTGGTCGAGTATATGTAATGGATTTTGCCGAGCTCCCCGTCCCCGATAAGCTCTTTGAGTTTTATCACCGCCGGATGGTAGTGCAGAAGGTGCCCCACCATAAGCACGCGGCCCTTATCCTTCGCAAGCTTCACAAGGCCGCGGCCCTCTTCCGCGGAGAGGCACAGCGGCTTCTCCACGAACACATCCTTACCGGCCTCGATAGCCTTGCGCACCATATCCGCGTGCATCGCGGCGGGGGTTGCTATCGCAACGGCCCCTATCGACTTGTCGGCAAGCACCTCGCCGTAGTCCTGCGTGAGGCGCGTGCCCTGGCAGGTCTTCATGTACGAGTGCAGGAGCCTCTCGTCCGGGTCGCATACCGCTTCGAGCGCGCCGATGCCGTGCAGCGTCCTGACGATGTTCTTCCCCCAGTACCCGGCGCCTATTACCGCGACCCTCGGCATATCAACATTCGAACCTGCAGCCTTCGGCATATCCATTATCCTCCATTAAGCCTTGTAGACTTTCTTCTGGGTGTCTTTGACCGCCGACAACGCGTTTCGTGTATCCACGATGGACTTGCTGTGCTCATAGACGAGCTCGTAGTTGAAGTCGGTGTGGTCGGTGATGACGAGCGTGCAGTCGTACTTCTGGATGTTCTTCGCCGTGAGCGGCACCGAGGACATGTCGAACCGGTACTTCCTCAGCTTCGGGATGTTCGGCACATACGGGTCGGAGTAGTCAACCTTCGCGTTCCTCTCCATCAGCATCTCGATAATCTTCAGGGCCGGGGACTCTCGCATGTCGTCTACATTCCTCTTGTATGCAACGCCGAGCACGAGGACGCGCGAGCCTTTTATCGGCTTGCCCATGCGGTTGAGCGCCTCGCCGACCTTGTCTATCACATGGTACGGCATATAGTTTATTATCTCGCCCGCAAGCTCTATGAAGCGGGTATGGAAATCATACTTGCGGGCCTTCCATGTCAGGTAGAACGGGTCGATCGGTATGCAGTGCCCGCCGAGGCCGGGCCCCGGATAGAACGGCATGAACCCGAACGGCTTTGTCGAGGCGGCGGACACGACCTCCCATATGTCGATGTCCATCCTGTCGAACAGAAGCTTCAGCTCGTTGACGAGCGCGATGTTCACGCTCCGAAATATGTTCTCGACGAGTTTTGTCGCCTCCGCGACCTGCGTGGACGAGACCGGGACGGTCTTGTCTATAATGGACGAGTAAAGCGCGTCGGCAACCTTCAGGCACCTGCAGGTATGGCCGCCGACCACCTTGGGTATCGTCGAGGTGCAGAAATGGCCGTTGTTGGGGTCTTCCCTCTCGGGCGAGTACGCGAGGAAGAAATCCTTGCCCGCCTTAAGCCCTGACTGCTCGAGTACCGCGAGCATCTCCTCGCTTGTAGTGCCTGGATAGGTCGTGCTCTCAAGCGAAATAAGCTGGCCCGCACGAAGCGTTTTGGTCACCGCCCTTGTGGTGTTCATCACGAAGGACATGTCCGGCTCGCGGTAACCGTTCAGCGGGGTCGGCACGCATATCAGTATGGCATCCGGCTCTGACATCCTTGTGAAGTCCGTAGTCGGGCAAAACCTTTCGGAGGACATCATCTCCAAAATCGATTCGTCGGTTATATGCTTGATATAGCTTTTGCCTGATTTAAGCCTTTCAACCTTCTCGTTGTCCGTGTCGAACCCGAACACCTGGAACCCGGCCTTTATGAAAGACTGCACAAGCGGCAGCCCGACATATCCCAGCCCGGCAACACCGACCACCGCGCTCCTTCCCTGTATCTTCCCAATGAGGTTTTCCATGTCCCTTTTCCCTTTTGTGGCTTCGGTTTTAGGCAATACTCCTCCGTGCGCGAGGCGCGCAAAGACATAGGCTTTAGTGCATGGGGCTTTATTCGACCGTTACGCTTTTTGCAAGGTTTCTCGGCTGGTCAACATCATTTCCCCGTAAAACGGATATCTGGTATGCAAGGAGCTGGAGAGGTATCGTCATAAGTATCGGGGTCAGTCCCGGTATAGTCTCGGGCACGCGCAGGACATGGTCCGCCTTGGACGCGACCTCGGCGTCGTCTTCGGACACGACCGCGATGACCTTGCCGCCGCGCGAGCGGACCTCTTCGAGGTTCGAGGCTACCTTCTCGTATACGCCGTCCTTGGCCGCAATTATCACCACCGGCATGTTCTCGTCTATCAGCGCTATCGGGCCGTGCTTCATCTCTCCTGCGGGATAACCCTCGGCATGGATATATGAAATCTCCTTGAGCTTCAGCGCGCCTTCGAGGGCGACCGGATAGTTGTACCCGCGCCCAAGGAACAGGAAGTCGGGTTTCTTGAAGTACAGGCTGGACAGCTTCTCAACCGGCTCTATCATCTCGGACAGAAGCCTCTCGACCTTTGCCGGTATCCTCACCAGCTCGTCCAGGTATCCGCGCACGGCATCGTCGCCAAGCACGCCGCGCACCCTGCCTAAATACAGGGCCAGAAGGAAGAACGCGGTAAGCTGGGAGGTAAACGCCTTGGTAGACGCCACGCCTATCTCGGGGCCTGCGTGCGTGTATACCACACCGTCGGCCTCCCTGGACGCGGTGCTCCCGACGACATTGCATATTGCGACAGAGCGCGCCCCTAGCCTGCGCGCCTCGCGCATTGCGGCGAGCGTATCCGCGGTCTCGCCGGACTGCGTTACGGATACGAGCAGAGTGCCGCCGTCCATTATCGGGTTCCTGTACCGGAACTCGGACGCGATGTCCACCTCCGCCGGGATACGGGCAAGCTCCTCTATCATCAGCTTCCCGATGAGGCAGGCGTGCCACGAAGTGCCGCAGGCGACGAGCATGACCTTCTTAACCTGCCGCAGCTCGTCATCGGTCATCTTCATCTCGGAGAGGTGCACGGTCCCGGCTATCTCCGATATCCTGCCGCGGAAGGTATCGGTTATAGCCTGCGGCTGCTCGAATATCTCCTTCAGCATGAAGTGGCGGTATCCGCCCTTCTCGGCCATCGCTGGGCTCCAGTCTATATGCGTCGCCGCCTTTTCCCTGATGCTTCCGTCAAGCCCGCTAAACGCGACGCCGCCCGACGAAATCATTGCCATCTCCCCATCGTCCAGGAATACCACCTCGCTTGTGTGGTCGAGTATCGCGGGCAGGTCCGAGGCGACGAAAAATTCCTCGGCCCCCATGCCCACCACGAGCGGGCAGCCAAACCTTGCCGCGATGAGCTTGTCCGGGCTGAATTCGTTCACGATGCCGACCGCGTACGCGCCGCGAAGCCCGGCCAGGGCCTCACGCACGGCGCTTTCAAGAGGAAGGCCGAGCTCGACCTGCTCCTCGACGAGGTGCGCTATAACCTCCGTGTCCGTCTCAGAGCTGAACACGTGGCCCGCCGCCTCGAGACGCTGCTTCAGTTCGGCGTGATTTTCTATGATGCCGTTGTGCACGACCACCGTCCCGCCCCACCGGTGCGGGTGGGCATTCTCCTCGCTCGGCCTTCCGTGCGTCGCCCACCTTGTATGGCCTATGCCCAGGCTGGCGTTGAAACAGCCGCCTTTCATCATGCACTCCAGCTCGCGGATCTTTCCGACGCTCCTCTTTACGCTGATTGCGCCGTCCTGAAAGAATGCTATGCCGGCCGAGTCATACCCCCTGTATTCAAGCTTCTTGAGCCCCTCAATCAATATCGGTACGGCGTTTCTCCCGCCGACGTAGCCTACAATGCCGCACATATTGCCTCCGATGCCGTTACAAACAAGCCGCTGTATCACGCCCTATTGAACCAAAATCTATGGAGTACATGACAGACGGCTCGCCTTTGTGCACCTCAATCTCGCAGACCTCGACAAACCCGAAGTTTTTATAAAACGCAACAGCCTCCGGGTAACGCAGGCCGACGACCGCCGTCAACCCCTTCTGTCCGGACTCCATCATCATGTCGATGGTGCCGGCCAGCATATCGCTTCCGATCCGCTTGTTCCTGCGCGAATCGACCACGGCAATGCTCAGAAGCTCCGGCATGCCCGCCTGGCCCGCAGCCCCCGGGGTCCTCTTGAAGGGGTGCCTGAGGGTTTCGAACATCTTTCTTGCCATCCGCCCCGACGCCAGCTTCGGAAGCAGGCCGATTGCGGTGCGAAACGCGTACCTTCTGATGAAACATATATAGAATTTGCGGGTATCGCTGACGGCGGCCGCAAAGCCGACTACGTCGCCGTTCTCCTCGGCGACCACCACGAAGGAGCCCTCGCATTGAAACAACGCCTTATAGACATGTTCGAGGACGCCGCTGCCGAGGCTGCTGAGGAAGCCGGCGGCGATGGCCTTGCGGTGCAACTCCGCCATCTTCCGGGCATCCTCTATACGGCCGCGCCTGAGCGTCGGCATACTGTCTCCGGCAGGCGCGGCCGGCAGGCCCTTCTTTTTATGTTTCACTTTCTGCCCGGCCTTCCTTTAATCCAGGTATAAATATCAGGGCAAAAGCGGGCTTCATTATTGAGGAGTCAATGCAGGCCTATGCCTTTTGGCGGCCTCGTCGACTACCGTGTCCAGAAGCCTCTCGCAGCTCTCGGCCATTTTCTTTCTGTCGAACCTGTCGCAGGCGAGCCGCCTCGCATTCTCGCCCATACTCCTTCGCAGCGCCGGGTCGCGCTTCAGACGAAGCACCTCCTTTGCCGCAGCCTCGAAGTCGTCATGAGGCAGCCGGACCCCGCACTTGAATTTCTCAATGTAGCTTGTGGACTCGCTGTCGTGGTTTATCAGTACCGGCTTTCCGCACGCGATATAGTCGAAAAATTTATTGGTCAGGCAGTCCATGCAGTTTATATATACCCTGCCCGTTTCATCCACATACCTGTGGGAGATGAAGCACAGGTCTGCCTGCTTAATAAGCCCGAACACCTGCTTCTTGTTAAGCTTCCCCAGAAAGTGCACATTGTCGAGCTTCAGGTCTTCCTTCAGCTTCAGCAGAGAGGGCTTCATCTTCCCGTCTCCCGCAACCAGGAACGCAACGCCATCGTCTTTGAGTTTCGATGCGAGCATAAGCATCCTGTCCACCGCGACGACATACCCGAGCGTCCCGGCGAACACGACCTTCAGCGTGCCGGGCGGCAATTCTGGGAGCGCAAGGCCCCAGCCTTCTTCATAGTCTATGTCAGCGCCGAGCGGGATGGTATCCACCTTGTCCCTGGCCTCGGCATAGAGCGTCTGGAGGCGCTTGTTCATGGAATCCGAGATGACGACTACCCTCTTCGCCCTTTTGTAGAGAAACGCGGACATCTTCCTCATGCCCGCGATCATGGGCCTGTTTTTGGTAAGCCCGAAGTCTTCGATGTACTCCGGCCACAGGTCGCGCACCTCGAAAACAAACGGCACCTTGTGCCAGGCGGACGCGAGCCACCCTACAATGCCGACCGTGAGCGGGGTCGAAGACGCGTATACTACATCGATGCCCTTCATCCAGAGCGACGCCCAAGTCGAGCAGAGCATGAACTTGGCGAAAGACAGCAGCCGCTGTCCATAGCCCATATAGTTGGAGTATCCCACCCTCACCGCGATGACGTCTATCCCGTCTATTTTTGTGCGGACGACCATCCCGCCGTCTGCGACGGCCGGAACATGCCGCAGGTGGGCGGCCCCGGCCAGCATTGTCACCTTGTGGCCCGATTTGACCAGGTGCCGCGCGAATTCATACGAACGGGTCCCCCCCGTTCCTTCCCTCGTTGTGAAGTACTGGTGTATGAAAAGTATGTTCATCCGGCAAGTATCTTTTCGTATAGCCCGAGGAGCTTTTCGGACTCGTGTTCCCAGTTGTATTTCTCCCTGACGGCGCGCATCCCCGCCGCCGCCATCCCGCGCCTTATGTCCGGGTACTTCGCAAGGTACATCACCCTGTCGGCAATCTGCGCGGGGTCGGCAGGGTCAACCGTCAGTCCGCAGCCTTCCTTCTCGAGGATCGATTTTATGTTAGGAAAGTCGGACGCCAGCACGGGCAGTCCGCACATCATGTACTCAAACAGCTTCGCGATGCCCTCGCCCGTGTTTTTGTACGAAGGCGACGGCTGCAGCAGCAGCAGGCCCGCGTCCGCCGAGTGCTGCAGCTCTATTGATTTCTTCCACGGGACAGTCCCCAGCCAGACTACCCTCTCGAAGCCTTTTATCTTCTTTGCCTTCTCCAGCGCCTGCGGCGAGTGCTTGCCCGCTAGGTACAGCCTTATGTCGCCTTCGACCAGGCCCATCGCCTCGACCATCTTGTACAGGCCGCGCTCTCCTGAAAGGCCGCCGACATACACCAGCCGGAATTCGCCGTCTCGTCTCTTGACGGGAGCCGCCTTCTCGAAGCCGTCGGGAGCATACGGAAAGTTGCTGACTATGACCGCGCGCCCGCAGAATTTTTTTGCGATGTGGCCGTCTACCGTTACCACCCCGTCGTAGACCCGCGACGCGGCGGACTCGAAGGCATCCACAGCAAAGGCAATGGGTACGCGGGCCGCTTTCGGCAGCCACGGCTTCGAGAGTATCTTGGTGCGGTAATGCTCATGCACGTCATAGACGACCCGCTTGCCCAACAGCTTCAAAAGCAGCCCGGCGGGCATGAGTTCAGGGTCGTGGAAGTGGTATATGTCGGCCTTCTCGGATATGGCCCGCGCTAACAGCCTCGGGACCGTCAGAAGCATCCTCGATGCCCTCCCGCCGTTCACCGGCAGCGGGCTTATCCTGACCCCGTCCACCGAGCACGCCTCCTCATGCGGGACCACCATCACCGTCTCGTAT
>DASXVI010000048.1:0-5896 GCA_036504315.1 Nitrospirota bacterium | reverse complement strand
TGAGGAGCACGACATGAGGATCAAGAGACTTTTTGAGATGAGCAGGCTGAAGGAAGGCGACAAGGTCGTCCTGGTGCGCGCAGATTCGGAGCCGGAACATTTTACGGTAACTATAACCTGGAATGCCGCGTCCTCCGTACCCCCGGTGGGCGTAAGCGACTCGACCGGCATTACCCGGATTCTGTCAATCAATTCCGGCGAGCAGTTCTTCCTGATGGAGGAGGAAGAAGAAGCCGCCTGATTATCCCGCGAAAACCTCTCCCACGCGGTGCACCTTCAGCAGGTTCGTGCGGGCGTTGCTCGGGACCCCGAGCGTCACAATTACCCTATCCCCGTTCTTTACCAGCCCGCGCAGGACCGCAGCCCGTTCGACCTCTCTTATCATAGCGTCGGTGTCGTTCTGGAGCTTCATCATCACAGGCATCACGCCGTAGTAAAGCCGCATCCGCGTCAGCACCCGCTCGTCCGGGGTAGCCGCTATGACCATAGCGTTCGGCCTGTACTTCGATATAAGGAGCGCCGTCGAGCCGGTACGGGTAAAGCTTATAACCGCCTTTACCTTCAAGTCCTCGGCCATCCGGCATGCGGAATTTGTGATAGCCTCGTAGTCCGTGGCTATCTGCCCGCTGTCGTAATACTTTTCCGTCGCGTGCCTCTCGGCCTCCCGCGCGATGCGGTTCATCATCATGACGGAAGCCTCGGGATAGTCGCCCATCGCGGTCTCGCCTGAGAGCATCAGCGCGTCCGTGCCGTCGAATACCGCGCCCGCCACATCCGAGGCCTCGGCCCTCGTCGGGATGGGGTTCCGTATCATCGATTCCAGCATCTGGGTCGCGGTGATTACCGGCTTCTTCATGGCATGGCAGAGCTTTATAATCTTCTTCTGGAGCGGCGGCACAAGTTCCGGCGGCATCTCGACGCCCAAATCTCCCCTGGCCACCATTATTCCGTCCGCTACCCGCACTATTTCCCTTATATTTTTTATCGCCTCGGGCCGCTCTATTTTAGCTATTATCGGCGTATCCCTGCCGGAACGGCGGATAATGTCCTTAAGCGCGATTACATCGCCCGCCTCGCGGACGAACGAGAGCGCGACGTAGTCCACATCTTCCTCAAGCAGCATTTCGAGGTCGGTGCGGTCCTTCTCTGTGATGGACGGCAGCTCCAGCGGCAGTCCGGGGAAGTTCACCCCTTTTCTCTCCTTCAGGATGCCGCCCTTGGCCACCTTGCAAACTACCTCGCCGGGCTGGGCGGATATTGCGCGCAGCACTATCATCCCGTCGTCTATGAGTATCCTGAACCCTTTTTTTATGCCCTTGCCGAGCGCGGCATAGTCCACCTGGAACCGCTCCGGCGTGCCTTCGACTTCCTGGGTGGTCAGGATAACCTGCCCGCCTGTTACCAGTTCGACCGAGCCGCCTGAAAACCTGCCGACACGGATTTTGGGGCCGCACAGGTCCCCCAGTATGCCGACGGGCTGAGTGCCGCGCACCTCCGGCAGCCGCCTGATGGTCCGTATAAGTTCCCGCTTCTCGTCCAGAGCCCCGTGCGACATATTCAGCCGGAAGAGGTCGACCCCGGCATTTATCAAGGAGTAAAGCTCCTGCTCGGCACTGCTCGCAGGGCCTATCGTGGCTATAATTTTGGAGCTCGTCATCAAGCCTCCTGTTTCTTGTGGCATGGATAAAGTTTTTGATATAATATAGCTCTTCAAACCAATATAGCACTTTGAATCCCATTTCGGCAATTATACGGACAACCTCAACCATAAAAACGGGTAACTACATGAGAGCCACAAGAATAATGGCTGTTTTCGCCGCCGTTCTATGCATCGCCGGCTGCGGAAGGAAGGGTGAGCTTATAGTTCCGGGGACCGTCCTTCCGGCGGCCGTATCCGACCTCTCGGCCGAACCAAGGGGGGACGCGGTAATCCTCTCCTTCGGAATACCGCAGAAGACAACCGGGGCCACACAGCTTACCAACCTCGCGGGTTTCGATATTTTCCGCGCGGAACTCGCACCGGAAATCGCCGAATGCCCCTGCCAGTTCGAGAGGGTCGCAACGGTCCCCGTTGCCGGCGGCCAGGCATCTGGCGCTGTCATAACCGATAACCGGGCCGTCTGGGTGGACGCCGACCCGAGGCTCAAGGTCAACATGAAATATGCCTACAAAGTCGCGGCGGTGAACACGGACAACTTCAGCGGGCCGCAGTCAAAACCCGTTTACGCCGTCCTCCTTTCGTTGCCGGCGGCCCCGAGGAACCTGACCGCGCAGCCCGCCGACAAGACGGCGAAGCTTGCCTGGGACGCGGTGGACGCCACTACCCAGAACGCTCCCCTTATAGACATAGCCGGGTATAACATCTACCGCTCGGATAAGGAAGGCGGGAAGCCGGATAGAAAGGTGAACGCCGAGCCGGTCAAAGAGGCGTCCCTGCGCGACTCCGGCCTCGAAAACGGCCGTAAATACTGGTATTCGGTCGCGGCTGTACGCGGCCCGCAGAAGCCGCTGACGGAAGGGGCCCGCTCGGAGACAGCCACGGTCGTCCCGGCGGATGTCGAGGCGCCCGCCGCACCGACGGGGCTTCGGGCCGTACCGGGCGACGGCTTCGTGGCGCTGTCCTGGGACCCGAATGTAGAGCCTGACTTAAAGGGCTATTTTGTTTTCAGGAAGGCTGGCGGAGATACGGAATTCAGGAAGCTTAACGAAGCGCCGACGGACAAGATTACCTTCAGGGACAATGCCGTCGAGAAGGGCAGGGAATACTCATACGCGCTGACCGCGGTGGACAGCTCCACCCCGCCAAACGAGAGCGGGCGCTCGGCCCCGGTTACGGTAACACTCGTCCCCTCTCCCTGAAAAGGCGAGGGGTGCGGATGGATTAATGGAGCGGCTGATGGTTGTTGCGCGGCAGGCGGATGGTAAAGAACGAGCCTTTGCCTTCCTTTGACGCTACATCTATAACCCCCCCGTGGGATTCTACTATGGCCTTGACTATGGCAAGGCCAAGGCCCGACCCGGCCGGTCTCTTACCATGGCCCTTCCCTCCGCGAAAATATCTCTCATAAATAAAAGGCAGGTCCTCTTTTTTTATGCCGGCCCCATTGTCCGAAATCGTTATTGTTACATAATCCCTGATGACCTTAGCGGAAACGCTCACTTTTCCGCCTTCTGGCGTGTATTTAAGCGCATTACTCAACAGATTTGATATTGCCCTCATCATCTGAACTTCGTCTATCGGTATAATCAGCATGTGTTCCGGCAAGTCGTGGTCGAGAGCGACGCCCTTGCTTTTTGCTTCGTGATAGAACTCGAGAAGGGCCTTGCCAAGAAATACATTCAGGTCCACCGGCTCCTTGTTGAGCTTCTGGGCCTCCATATCCGAGAGGTACAGGAAGTTATCGAGCAGGGTAGTAATCCTGTGAGACGCGCGCTGTATTACCTCCAACCCCGAGCGTGTTTCCCCGTCAAGGCACTCTATGGCCTTGCTTGAGGTTATCTCGCCGGATATCCCGGTAATGACCGCGAGAGGGCTCCTGATATCGTGGGTTATCATGGAGATTAAGTCTTTCTTCTTCTGCTCTAGCAGTTTCTCCCCCGTGAAGTCCCGCAATAGGCGTATCTCATCGATTTCTCCGCCTGCCGGCCCGGCCATCCTGACCGACGACAGGTTGTAAGCCCTGATGCCTATGTGCTTCGTCTCGATGCCGTTAAGAGGCCCGATTAAATCCTCTAATGCATGGTTCCCGGCAACCTCTTCAATAGGCTGGTCCGAAGGTATATCGAGTATCTCGCGCATTTTCGCGTTGATGCCGACTACCTTCCCGCCTTTATCCAGAAGGATTATGCCGGACGGCAGGGCGTCGATTACAGCCTTTAACTTTTCCTTTTCGGCGGCAAGCTCGCCGGTGCGCCTCTCGATGCCTTCGTTCTTCCGGGCCCGCGCCATCGCTTGGTCCCTCTGGAGAAACACACGGCTGAAGAACATGCCGCCGCCTATGAGTGCGGCTATGAAAAACATGCCTGCCCCGGTCATCATGAGGAAGTCTCGCCTGACTTTTGCCGGGTCGCCCGTGCGGGGCATCTGCGAATAGACATACCAGCGGTAGCCGCCCAGGACAATCTGCTTGCAGCAAACTCGGTACTCCGTCCCGTTATTTACAAATATCCGGCCGAACGGCTTCTCCGCGGCCGGCAGCTTGTCCACAGGCATAGACCGCTCGCAGTTCAGTACCTCGTCTTCCTGCCTCAGCAGAGGCCTTCCCTGCTGGTCGTACAGACAGAAGTTCAGGCTGGCCGCATATTCATCCGGGCCCCTCAACAGGCCGGACAGCGTGGCAACCGATACCTGGCCAACAACGGCGCCTTTGAAAGCGCCATCCTTGCCTTTGAGAATGGTCGAGATATAAATGAACTGGCTTCCGCCGGGGGGCGAGTAGGGCGGGGATATATAGAAGGACTGGGTTAATCTGGGCTCGTAAAAGAACTCCTGAAAGCGGCCTTGCTCCGGAAGTTTGTCCAGCGACCCTTTTCTGAATACGCTGTGGGTTTTCTTGCCATCGGCATCGAACTGTGCCAGGCCGTCCAGCCTGCCTTCAAGCATATCAAAGGTCTTGCTCAGCAACTCGTATTCATCGGACTGCGCGCCCGAGAGTGAGCCTGAAAGGCTCTCCAGGCCCCATACCAGTTCGCGCACCTGTGTTCGCACGCGGTCCGCCGCAAGCATCGTGATGAGGTCCTGCTGTTTGAAGAGCTGGCCCTCCAGCCTTTGTCCCGCTGTCTTATAACTGTTGTAATGGAATGCGGACAGCAGGAGGGAAAGCAGCGCTACCGGGCCGAAGATAAGCAGAAGAATTTTTGACTTGCTGTAATTTTTATCCTGCATCCCCGACCCTCTCCGAGCTTATTACTATGTCCGGGTTTTATATCTTGCAAGAACTGTGCCTTAATGCTTTAAATCAGGCCGAGGGCTTCGAGCCTGCCGGCCAGCTCGACCGGCCCGCGGAAGGTGATTGCGTGTATGCCGCACTCCGTGGCGGCCCGCGTGTTTTCCTCCATGTCGTCTATGAATACCGATTCGCCCGGGCCTACCGCAGCCTTAGCGAGCGCCGCCTTGAAAATTGCCGGGGCAGGTTTCTTTGCGCCGACCTTGTACGACAGCACCCAGCCGTCCATGCCGGAGAATACAGGGTGCGCGTCCCTGACGGCCTCCCAGTGGAGTTCGTTGATGTTGGACAGCAGGAATACGGGCCGCTTCTCGCGCACCCTTGCCACAAGCTCCGAGACTGCGGCGTCCTCGGTAAATATCCCGTTCCAGAGCGCTGCAAACTCGGAGAATGTGAGGTTTGTGCGGTAGCGGCGGTCTATCTCCCCGTGGAAGTCCCGTGAGGTTATCCTGCCCTCGTCATACAGGTTGCAAAGCCCTTCCGAGAAATCGAAAAGGAACCTGAACAGCCCCTCCGGGTCCGGGGAACCGGCCTTAGACAGCAGCCTGTCCACTATGTTCTCATGCTGGAAACGCAGGATGACTTTGCCCAGGTCGAAGAAGACGGCCTTGATTTTTTCTGGTCCGCTGTATTGCATGTGG
Organism: Nitrospirota bacterium; assembly: GCA_036504315.1. Lineage (GTDB taxonomy): Bacteria > Nitrospirota > JACRHJ01 > JACRHJ01 > JACRHJ01 > DASXVI01. Next base: position 309 of record DASXVI010000048.1, on the reverse strand, counting down.
ACATCATATTACCCTGCCGTAAAAAAGTCAACACCTTGAAATATTATATAAAATTCGGAGGCGGACGAGCGGGGCGCATATTGTCCGGTGTTATAATATATATGTAGTGTTCGTGAAATCAGTTCCAGACTTTCCGAAAGAAGGGGGTCTTTTATGGACAGGGTGGATTATATCCAGGTTTTTGCCTCCCGCATCAGGTTCTGGGACGAGCAGACCGACCGTCTGCGCGAGAAGGCCGAGAAGGCTCCGGTGGAACACCGGCTCGCCTTCAGGCAGAAGATGCTTGAGTTGCAGGAGAAGCGCACGGAG
>DASXVI010000047.1:0-3890 GCA_036504315.1 Nitrospirota bacterium | reverse complement strand
CGCTGGCGGCTGTCATATTGTTATTTGCGGCAACCATCCCGGCGGCGGGCATCTCCGCCGAGGACTCGTGGCGGGACCGCCCGGCCTACCAGCTAAAGCACGGGGACGCGAATACCGCCCGGATGCCGTCGGAGCAAAAGGCCCAAGCCTGCGGCCCCCTGGAGGGAAACCGGAATGCATGCCGCGCCGGGCAGCCCGTTGCCGTCAAGGAGGCCCCGAAGGGATACATCGTCGTCAGGCCGTACGGTTATTACTACCGCTTCAATTCGGAACGGTATCCATTTCTGCGGTTTGATTTCTTCTTTTAATCTTCTTGCCGTAAACATGTCCAATAACCTTGGCCGGCACACCCCCGACTATCGCGTAAGCAGGTACATCTTTGGTGACGACCGAGCCGCTCGCGACCACCGCCCCGTCCCCGATAGTAACGCCTTTTAGGATCTTCGAGTCCGCGCCTATCCAGACGCCCTTGCCAAGCGTGACCGGGGCGGCGGCGTTATACTCATCGCCGGCGTAAATACGCTCTTCCATGCACAGCGGGTGGAAATCCGTATCATATATTTTCGCGCCTACGCCGATCTGACAATAATCTCCTATCGTTATTTTCTTCCATGCAAACAGGATAGCCCCGGACATGCCAACGCTGTTGCCGATATTTATTTCGGCCCCTTCCTTCGCCGCCGCCAGGACCGTCCTGTGGGTAGCCCCGGCAGGGTTTTCCTCCAGCCTGTTGTTGATGGTCACATCATGGCCGATTATAATCCTCGCTTTGCTGTTTTTTACGATGAGCGGGGCAGAGCCGAGCCGCAGGCCCTTGCCAGTCTCGACTCCCCACGCAAAAAGCACTAACCTGCCCCACCCGCCCCTTGGAATGCGCAAGACCAGCCTTTTCAGTTTGATTGCGTAAATCAGCAGGCCCCGCACCGACGGTTTTTTCCTTTTTCCCGCCGCTTCACGCATTTTGTATATAAACACAGCTATGATTGAAGACCTCAGCAAAAATACAGGGCTCGATGCGGAATCGAAGATGTCGCCCACCTCGCATGCGCTCGCGTCGGGACAGTAAGTCGAAAAGAGCGCAAAGACGGCGACCGTCCCCATGAAAAGGTTCCAGTACATTTTATCCTCCGGATTTATCGGTCGTAATGGCCTGCGTAGGACTTCTTTTATAAGGATATGCGTGGTCAGCCTGCCGGTTATTACCCTGAACTGGATATAAGCGTCTAAATTATACCAGAATTTTCAAATTACGCTGAATACCTGAGGTGAAACCCTCACCCGGCGCGATGCGCCACGCTATCACTCAAGGGGCGAGGGTTGAATGTTTCTCAAAAAACTTGACTTGACATGCCTTTCATGCTAAATTCTTTCTCTTAATTCAACGATTGGGGGAGTTTATCTCTTTTTTTCGGCGTCATTCCGCCGACAGCCTCCCCGGTATTAATCTACCAGAGTTCAATTAAAATAGATGCTTGACCCCAAATTCATCCGGGACAACCCCGAAACCGTCAAGAAAGCACTCGAAGGCCGGAGAAGCCAGGGCGACATCGACGGCGTTATCAGGCTTGAGTCCGAGAGACGCGGCATCATCGCGAGGGCGGAGGACTTAAAGCGCCAGCGCAACGAGGCATCCAAGCTCATCGGCCAAATGATGCGCGAAGGCGGGGACGCTTCCGTAGTGAAGGACCAGATGAAGGCCGTCTCGGACGAGGTCGCCTCGCTCGACGAAAGGACCTCGGAGATAGAGGAGGAGCTTAAAAACCTCGTCCTGAATATCCCGAACATCCCGCATCCTTCCGTGCCGCTCGGCGCGGGCGAGGAAGACAACCCGACGGTACGCACCTGGGGGACGCCTGCGAAGTTTGATTTTACGCCGAAGTCCCACTGGGAGATAGGCGAGAGCCTCGACATAATAGATTTCGAGCGCGCGGGCAAAATTTCCGGCGCGAGGTTTGCCCTGATGAAGGGCGCAGGCGCGAGGCTCGAGCGCGCCCTGATAAACTTTATGCTTGACCTGCACACCGGCGAACACGGATACCTCGAGGTACTCCCGCCCTTTATGGTGAACCGGGAGAGCATGACCGCGACCGGCCAGCTCCCGAAGTTCGAGGAGGACCTCTTCCATGTGGACGACGGCTTCTTACTGATACCGACGGCCGAGGTCCCGGTGACGAACATACACCGGGGCGAGATACTCCGTGAGGAAGACCTGCCGGTTATGTATACCGCCTATACCCCCTGTTTCCGCAGGGAGGCTGGTTCATACGGCAAGGACACGCGCGGGCTTATACGCCAGCACCAGTTCGACAAGGTCGAGCTGGTAAAGTTTGCGCACCCGGACACCTCGTACGACGAGCTGGAGAAACTTACGAACAACGCGGAGCAGGTGCTTCAGCGCCTCGGCCTTCCCTACAGGGTGGTAACGCTCTGCACTGGCGATTTGGGCTTTTCTTCCGCGAAGACATATGATATAGAAGTATGGCTTCCCGGCCAGGACAAGTTCAGGGAGATTTCCTCGTGCAGCAACTTCGAGGACTTCCAGGCGCGCCGGGGCGAGATCCGTTTCAAGTCCGGCGGGGAGAAGGGCACCCGTCTGGTGCACACGCTCAACGGTTCGGGCCTCGCCGTCGGCAGGACCCTCGTGGCAGTCATCGAGAACTACCAGCAGGCGGACGGCTCTGTCGTCGTGCCGGAAGTACTGAGGCCTTACATGGGCGGCATGGAAAAGATAGGGTAGAGCCGGGCAACCGGGACGGACGGGGGCCGGGCTGCTGTTATTTTCCGGCACTGGCCGCACGGTTTTTACGGAGGGATGGCCGAGTGGTTTAAGGCGGCGGTCTTGAAAACCGTTGAATGAAAGTTCCGTGGGTTCGAATCCTACTCCCTCCGCCAAAGTATATATAGTTCGGCCTAGGCTGCATGCGGGCCGGTACGGGGGCGCAAGCCTTCGGGAAAATGCAGTACGGAGAGATGGCCGAGTGGCCGAAGGCAGCGGTTTGCTAAACCGTCGTAGGGAGTAATCTCTACCAAGGGTTCGAATCCCTTTCTCTCCGCCATTTTTAAACGGGCGGCGAAGTATGCCGAGTATTTGACTTTAATTAGAGCGCAATGAAAAACCAAACAGGAGGTAGTGTATTATGTTGAAGAAAATGTCGTTACTTTTATTGGCAGGTGCTTTCATCTTCTCCCTGTCCGCATGCGGCAAGCAGGAATCCGCAGAGCAGAAGGCGGCCGCTCCGGCAGCCCCGGCAGGCGAAGCCAACCTCGCGCTCCCGAAGAAGGGCGAGTCGGCCACGGTTAATGTCCCGGCCGAGATCAAGGGCAAGTGGAAGGCGATAAAGGTATCCGTCGAGGACAAGAACAAGAAGTCCAAGAAGGATGTCGAAGTCGCGATTGGCAAGGAGATCGACCTTCCGGGCACCAACCTCAAGCTGAAGGCCGTCGAGTTCGTGCCGAACTTCGTCATGCAGGGCCTGAACATCACCTCCGCCTCCGCCGAGCCGAACAACCCGGCCGCGAAGGTCGTAATCACCGAGGGCGGCAAGGAGATATTCAACGGCTGGCTGTTCCAGAAGTTCCCGACCACCCACGCGTTCAGCCACCCGACCTATGCCGTCACGCTGTCCGGCTGGGTCCAGAGCTAAGATATACTTGACATCGGAACGCCGGATAGGTTATGCTATCGCTTCCGTAAAATGCGCTCATAGCTCAGCTGGATAGAGCGACGGTCTACGGAACCGTAGGTCGGAGGTTCGAATCCTCTTGAGCGCACCAAAAAATTAAGGGGTTACGGCTTAGGTCGTAACCCCTTTTTGTGTCATGAAACCGGGGACAGCTACCAAGCCGTTGGATCCCGTTGGCATGCCAAATAGTATATTTAGTATAAACCA
>DASXVI010000046.1:0-2262 GCA_036504315.1 Nitrospirota bacterium | reverse complement strand
AGATTATGCCGCGCTGCTCGGGCTTCTCAGCTTCACGGGCAACATGGTCCTGCGGATATTCTTCACGGCCGACCCGATAAAAATCAAGGGTGGAGACAGTTCAGGCTGTTCGTACCTTTCCGGAGTAATCCTCGCGTTGATGCTGTCTATGACGCTCCTCGGCATCACAGGCTGCGCGGCGGGCAAGGCGAACAGCTCCATCACCACGCTCCGGGCGACCCATGCGACGGCGCGTCAGGCCGCGATTGCGGTCAAGACGATGTGCGAGAAGGGCCTGCTGAAAGGCGACGACTGCGCAAATGCCGAGAAGGCATGGGAGGCGTACCGGGATTCCGAAAAGGCCGCAAAAGAGATCATGATAGGCGCAGTAAAGGCCGGGCGGGACCTGGACACGGACACGGATGTAAACGGGGCTCTCATGTCGTTTTCCTCGGCTTCGCTTGATATCTTTGAACTCGCAATCCGCGTGGGGGCCATCACCGGCCCGGGAGGTAACTGATGGACCCTGTAACCGTAACCCTGATAACCGAAGGCCTGAAGGTGGCTATACCGATGTCCATCCAGCTCGCCGGACTCATCAGGAAGGAAATTGAGGAAGGCCGCGCCCGCGTCGACGACATGACCAAAGAAGAAGCGCTTGCGCTCCTCGACAGCATCAAGTCCGAGTCGTGGGATGAACTGCCGACTGACACCGGAACCGGGGCCTGAGCCGTCCCTTTTCCCTCGCCTCTGAAATTCGGGGGCCTGGGTAAACGGACGCATCACCTTGCCGGACCCGGCAAACCGATAGGAGAAAATCTATGAAAACTTTATCAGGAATTATACTTGCCGTAAGCCTTGCCTTGGCTGCCGTGGCCCTCGCCGAGGACAGTTCTACCATCGTTAATATCGCGCCTCCGAGCAAGGTTGACCGCACCGTGGACACCGCGCGGAACGCCTCCGCGACATACTCCATCGGCGGGGTAGTTCAGCCGACAAAGGCTAATTACAGCCATGCCTTCTGGAACATGACGGCTCTGATAGTCGGGAGCGGAAATTCGGCGGTCAAGAATTTTACCAACTTCATGCATGAAAACGACCCCTCCGTGCATCCCTATCCTTCACAGGTGCGAATAAAACAGGTAACGATTGTTGCCAGCGCGAACACGACTGGACGGCTGTTTCTTTTCGCACGGGACACTTTTCGAGGGGCATCGTACCTCGACGATACTTATCTGACATCGATAAATTTTGGCAGCCTGACACAGGAGCCGGGCGGCAGTAACTATGTCCAGGATGTGCAGTGCGACGTACCCTTTATAGACCTCGACGGCACCAATGAGTTTCACTGGGTATTTAAGAACACGGGAGCCACGGCGACACGCGCCAGCTTTCGCGTTATTTACGAATAGGAGATACCATGCGCATTGTTGCTCTGATAATTGCCCTGTTGGTTGCCGCGCCGATAGTCGCGTGGGGTATCGCGGGAGACCCGGTCGGTTGCTATGTTGTGCCCTGTCCGATACCGCTTGCAGGGCGCAACCCTGACCAGGGCTGTTATATTTCCCCGTGCCCGCTGGACGGTTATAGCGTCAAGCCCCTGGAGAACCACTCGATATGAGGTTAATCGTCGCCATCGTCCTGACAGTCTTTTTTGCGTCCCCGGTGATCGCCTACCAGCGCGACGGGATAACCGTGACGGGCCGCCATGCCAATTACACGAGCATGGGCGCGTCTGCGGTGTGTGAGGCCTGCCACCTGAGCCAGTGGGCGACAAAGACGGCGTTCGCGCGGACCACGAGCTTTGTCCGCTTCGGAAAATATACAACCGTGGTGCTGAAGAGGTGGACATCGTTAGTCCAGGGGTTCGCGCAGGCCGCCGACAACCCCGGTACAAAGGTATGCTTGGCCTGCCATAATGCGACGGCGGCGAGGCTGTCCATCTACACGACCACGGCTTACAGACGCCATGCCCCGGCCATAAACGCGGTCGAGCACTCGTCCCGGTATTATTCACCGCGCCGGACGGCGGCAAGGTTCGGCTCGATGTCTGGCATGGGCGTCAAGCCGCCTAAAGCACTATTTGGCCATTCGCTGGTGAAGAACTGGGCAAAGTGCATTAGACAAATAAACCCGAGATATGGAAAGACTATCAACCAATGTGCAGACTGCCATTTGCCGCACGGCGGCTCGAAGGCGAAGTACCTCAGATGAACAAACGACGCGGCAGGCCGTGGAACTACATCCAGCCGAAGGTGCTGGAATGCCCGAAGTTCAGGTTCA
>DASXVI010000045.1:0-5932 GCA_036504315.1 Nitrospirota bacterium | reverse complement strand
CGAACCTTCAAAAAACCTCTGCCCGGCAAGCTCCTCGATTATAAACTGCGCACCATGGTTTTTGGCGTATTCCACGCATTGCTCAGGGACCGCTGCAGGCATATAAACCCATCTGCCACCCACATAATATACGAGCCTTGACCATTCCATCATGCAGGCCCGGTCGGTGCCGAGGTTCCTGCGAGACCACTGCCCAGCCTTATAAGCCTCGTTGGCAAGAGTAGTCTTTTCGCTGATGACCTTGACGCTCAAAGGCTTGCTGGACTTTACGGTGTGCAGGGAATAAAGCGTCCAAAGAAGGACGCATATCATAAGGAGCGGGACCGCCTTGCCTGTAACCTCTTTAATCTTCCATGAAGCATAGGCGAGGAAGGCGGTCGCGAACACCACAAGCGATGGAACATACGGGACATGGTATATCCAGAAACCGGCCGTGAACACCGGATAGACAAACAGGTTCAAGAAGGGAACCCATATCAGCAATGCCTTCCATGCCTGGCCCCTGCTCATCACGAGCATTATTCCCCCGAGCGTCGCAAACCCCCATAGATAAATCGGGTAGACCGGAGGGTACCCTTGCAGGTGGCTGCTGTTCCTCACATTCCAGGGCATCTCGCTCCAGAGGTTCTCCAGGTATATACGGGTAAATTTCGCCGGATGCCCCTTTACATATTCGAGCACCTTTCCCGCGCCGCCGTTTTCCATCCAGGCGAGGTTGCCCTTGGCGGTGATACCGTCGATTTCGGTCATCGAAAAAGGCTCTTGATAAACCTTGCCGCGCATGGCAATGGATTCGTATGCAAGCTTCGGGCTTGCCACAAACCTTCCATAGCTCTTGGTGAGAAATACCATGTACGGCAGTGCGGCGATCAGGAAGCCGGCTACCATGATAGCCACAACCTTCGGGACCAGCGACTTTTTCCCTCCCTGATAGAAACGCCCGCATAAAATAAGCAGTACGGGCCCGAATACTATCTGGCCCTCAGGCCTTGCGAGGTAAGTAACCCCGAATGAAAGGCCTGTCGCAAAAAGCCACCCAAGCGAGAACAGCTCGCCGCCCTTGAACGCGCAGTATAGCGAGAGCACGAGGAGCGAAGTGTATAACGACTCGGTGGTGTCCCCGAGGGCTATTGAATTTAAATGCGGGTAGGTGATTACGAAAAGTACGGCGGCGGCGGCCGCTTTTTTGCCGGCAAGCTCCCTCGCCAGCAGATATAGCGGAACCATCATGCCTATGCTTGCGGCAAGCGAAACAAGGACGGACAAGAATTGGTAGTTTTCTATCCCGGTAACGACCGAGGCGCAGGCTATCAGTATCGGCTGGAGTACCGGGAATAGCATCGCCTCCCAGCCCAAGCCGTCGCCTGAAACTATATTCCTTGCTATCTGGACATAGTATACGCCGTCATAGCTGACGTGGCTGAATTCCGGGACGCCGCCGGCAACCGACTTCATAAGCGGCCAGCCGCGGTATATCAGCGCCGCGATACAAGCGGTGAACAGAAAGAGGTGCTCGTTCCGTTTGCTCTCTAAAAACCCTTCTATTTTTATAAATCTCATATGCTCGCTCAAAAATAAAAGCGGGACATCCGCAAATGATACCCGCTTTCATTAGATTAAAATAAGAAAGAGTTTAAATTCCCGATTTCAACTTGTCTATTTCGCGCGAGATAATCTCTTCGGCAAGGTCCGGCACTACATCCCAGACTACCCGCTCGATTACATCGCGGCTGATACCCGATAACACTTCGTGAAGCCTCTCGTCCAGCACCTGGCGGACGGCCTTGATTACTTCCTCCCGCAGGGCCTCGGGCGTAACAGAAACCTGTCCGGCCGGGGATGCATTCCTGGGCTCTTCCGAACGAAAACTGACCGGCTGCGCTTCTTCCGTAACTTCCAGCGCCTCTCCGAGCGTATCGAAGGTCATAATCTTTGTGGATTCGTCCACATCAGAAAGTTCGACAGGAGAAAGCTCGACCGGCTCGACCTCCTCTTCCTCGAAGGGGGCTGAGTAGTCTGACAAATTGAGTATCCGGGTCTGGTCGGGGTCTGACACTTCAAAAGACCCGGCGGCAAGGCCCGCCGCCTCTAAATCCATTACTTCTTCAACTTCGCTGGCTTCGAATACGTCGGCTTCAAATACATCGGCCTCGACTACAGGCTCTTCCATCACTTCGGCCGCCTCGAAAGGCTCGGCGGAGAGTTCACTGTCGAATTCAGCGGCGGGTTCAGCACCCCACGACAGCCCGCCGGAATCCTGAGAGTCCAGCTCCGGCGTGAGCTTTGCCCTGCGCCAAAGTTCGTCCTCTGTAAGTATTTCGGTCGCGCCGGATAGCGGCTGGTCCTGGCTGGACATATCGACTACGCTCCAGAGGTCGTCCGGCGAAGCGGCGGAGACTTCCTCCACCTCTTCGACCATGAAAGCCTCTTCGACAACCTCGGCCTCCTCCACCTCCACGGCTTCAAACGCCTGAGCGCCTTGCTGTGCGTATTTTTTTACCTTTGATATCAGCTCGGCGGACTCGAACGGCTTTGTAAGGTGGTCGTCCGCGCCTGCGCGCATCGCCGATACTTCGTCGAAGTTTTCGAAGGTTCCTGCAAGGAGTATAACCGGGATATGCTTTAATGCGGGGTCCTGCTTTATCCTTGCGCAGAGCTCGTACCCGTCCATCTTGGGCATAAAGACATCAGCAAGGATAACGACCGGCGCAACCCTCTTGACGGCTTCAAGGGCGGCCTCGCCGTCCCCGACAGCAGTAACGTCGAAACCTTCCTCGGAGAGGGTCAGCTCGACGACTTTTTGTATGGTAATGCTGTCATCAGCCAGCAGTAGCCTTTGCGACATCTCTTCCTCCTGAAGCTCATGCTTCATCCGAAACCAGGGCCGCGTCGAAACCTTTTATTTTCCAAGGCAGTCCGCAACTAATCACTTATAATATAAAAACCGGATAAAATCAACAGGTTTTTGGCGTGGAGCCCGGCAAGGCCTTATTAAAAATAGCGGCTTAGATGTAATTTGTACGGCTGACAGAGGTTGCGGACTGCCTGCGGATAATCCCGGCTGAGAAAAGGGCGAAAAGGGCTTTCATCAGACGGAACTCCGATATCCCGCTGACAACGGCAAGGGCCTTTATGTCGCGCAGGCCGTCCACAAGTGCGAGGACGAGCCGTTCGTCTTCCTTTATAGGCAGGCCGGCAAACTCATCTCTCGAATAAGACGATTTTGCGAATATTATATCGAGAGTCGGTATCTTCTCGGCAATCATCCTGCCCTCGTTCACCCTTCTTATGCCTTCGAGTATCAGGTCTTCGACCCTTATCCCGGACACCGCTTCATGGATGTATTCGGGCATATCGGATAACTCGAACGAGAACCTGCCCTGGCCCCATGCCATCGCACGGTACACCGACCGCTCGGTCTGGACGAGGAGGGCCTTCTTTATGTCCTCCTGCGTGACAATCCTCTCGTCTATCAGCACCTGTCCAAGCCGCTCGCTCCTGGCCGCCGAAAGCGCGAGCGCCGACTGGAGCGCGTCTTCGGTCAATGCGCCCATCCTGACGAGTATCGAGCCTATCTGCTCGCGCACGCCCCTCTTTTCGCCTTCGGCAAATACGACCTGGCCCGTGCGGATGTAAATAATCACGGTCTGGCGGGTTATCTTGAGCGTCAGCCTGCCTGTGAGGCGGTCCATCGCGATAAGCTGCAGTATTTCGGGCAGTCTGAAATATTTGATGTCGCCTGAAAGCAGCGATTTTGATGGCGGCATCGTCAGGCCCCCCACGGGCTGGGCAGGAATGTTTTTTCGTAAAGCTTCAATGCATATCGGTCCGTCATCCCGGCTAGAAAATCGCATACAAGCCTGGGCTTGTCGTCTCCCGCGCCGGGCGTCTCGCAGAAGGCGTCGAGCGGCTGCTCCATGAAATAGTCGTACAGGTCGGTCAGTATCTTCGTGGCCTTCCTGAATTCGTCATGGATCACGGCCGTCTCGTACACATTTTTGAAAAGGAAGGCGCGCAGCTCTTCGGTCGCCTCGCCCACTTCCTTACCCATGCATATGCCTTCGAGGTTGCAGTCGAGGCTTGAATATATAACATCGCGCACCATTGTGCCGATGCGTTTTGAGTGGTCGCCGCCGAGAACTTTTATTAGCGGCTTGGGCACATCCGAGGGCTTTATTACTCCGGCGCGCATTGCGTCGTCAAGGTCGTGGTTGGCATAGGCTATGCCGTCGGCCACGCGTACTATCTGGCCCTCAAGCGTGAACGCCCTGCCCTTCCCGCTCGGGGCGAAAATCATCCCCTTGCCCTTGGAGTGGCAGAGTATCCCGTCGCGCACCTCGTGGGTGAGGTTCAGGCCCTTGCCCTTCTTCTCCAGGGTGTCCACGACGCGCAGGCTCTGCTCGTAGTGCTTGAACCCGCCCTTGTGTAGCTTGCCGAGGACGATTTCTCCCGCGTGTCCGAACGGCGTGTGGCCAAGGTCATGCCCCATAGCAACGGCCTCGGTCAGGTCTTCGTTGAGCCTCAGCGCGCGCGCAATCGTCCGCGCAATCTGGCTGACTTCAAGGGTATGGGTCAGGCGCGTGCGGTAATGGTCGCCCTCCGGCGAGAGAAACACCTGGGTCTTGTGTTTCAGCCTGCGGAACGACTTGCAGTGGATTATTCGGTCGCGGTCTATCTGGAAGGCTGTGCGTATGTCCTCATCCCCTTCGGGCACAATCCGGCCCCGGCTTTTGGCGGCCTTCGCCGCGCGAGGGTTGAGAATTTTTTCCTCTATTTCTTCTGTCTGCTGACGGATGTTCATGATATCTCTTTCAGGAAACTTTTGCCTGCCGATGCTGCAAGGCCGAACGCTTCGGCGACGGTTGCGCCCAAGTCCGAGAACGCGCCCCTCGTGCCCAAATCAACCCCGCCCTTCAGGGCCTTGCCGTATACCAGGAGCGGCGTGTATTCACGCGAGTGTTCGGTGGAGGGCGTCGTCGGGTCGCAGCCGTGGTCGCCGGTAAATATAAGAATGTCTTCGTCCCGTGCGGCTGCAAGCAGTCTGGGGAGAAAGCCGTCGAACTCGCGGAGGGCGCCGTAATAGCCTGCCGCGTCGTTTCTGTGCCCGTAGAGCATATCAAAGTCCACGAGGTTTGTAAATATTATCCCCTCATTTATGCGTTTCATAGCTTCGAGCGTCCTGCGCAAGCCGTCCGCGTTGCCCTTCGTGTGGTTGTCCTCGGTCAGGCCGCGCCCGGCGAATATGTCGCCGATTTTGCCGATGCCGACCACCGGCAGGCCGCTTGCCTTCGCGATATCGAGCACGGTATCGTGCGGCGGCGCGCATGAGTAGTCGCGGCGGTCGAATGTCCGGGCAAAGCCTCCGGGCTCTCCGCTGAAAGGTCGGGCGATGACCCGACCCATGTTGTGTTTTCCTGTCAGGAGCCTGCGCGCGGCCTCGCACATTTCATAGAGTTTCGGCAGGGGGAATAAATCGATATGCGCCGCAATCTGGAACACGCTGTCCGCGGATGTGTAGACAATCGGCCAGCCGGTCCGCAGGTGCTCCTCGCCCAACTCATCAAGGATGCCGGTGCCGGAGGCAGTCTTGTTGCCGAGTGTCCCACCCACGCCGGCATCCTTTTTAAAGGCGTCGATTATTTCCGGCGGGAAGCCGTCCGGGTAGGTAGGGAAGGCCTGGGAAAGCTGCACACCCATCATCTCCCAGTGGCCGGTGATGGTGTCCTTGCCCGCCGATACCTCGTTCATCTTGCCGAAGCTGGCCTGGCAATTTGGTACTTTATTTATGCCCTTGAACTCGCCGATGTTGCCGAGGCCGAGCCGCTCGAAGTTCGGCAGGGACAGCCCGCCGAGGGCGGTTGCCATGTTGCCGAGCGTATTCGAGCCTGTATCGTAGTATTTTGCGGCGTCGGGCAGCTCGCCGACACCGAGG
>DASXVI010000044.1:0-2540 GCA_036504315.1 Nitrospirota bacterium | reverse complement strand
AGCGCATAATACTCCCGGAGTACCTCGACTTAGTCTGGTACTGCTATATCCCGGATATGGGCCCGGGCCAGTTGTACGGTTACCGTATTACCGGCCCCTACGACCCCCCGCGCGGACACAGGTTCAACCCGAACAAGCTTTTGCTCGACCCGTACGCGAAGGAGATAATCGGCGAAGCCAGGTGCAACAGCGCTTTTTTTGGATACGAATTGGATAGCGGGCAAAAAGACTTGTCTTATGACCAGCACGACAGCGCATCGCTCATGCCCAAATGCCGCGTCATCGACCCTTCTTTCGACTGGCAGGACGATGTAAAACCCGGGGTCGCCTGGAAGGACACCGTTATCTACGAGCTGCATGTCAAAGGTTTTACAATAAGGCATCCCGAAGTGCCGAAGGAGCTTCAGGGCACATATGCCGGACTTGCGTCACAACCTGTCGTCGAGTATTTACAGAAGCTCGGCGTGACTACAATCGAACTGATGCCAGTCCATACCTTTTTCGACAGCACGATACTCCTCGACCGCGGCCTGCGTAATTATTGGGGGTACGACTCTATGGGCTTTTTTGCGCCGGATATGAGATATTCGGCGACGGGCAACCCGGCGAAAGAGTTCAAAGAGATGATAAGAGTACTGCACAAGGCCGGGTTCGAAGTAATACTCGATGTTGTGTATAACCACACCCCCGAGGGCAACCATCTCGGCCCGACACTCAGCTTGAAGGGAATCGACAACTTCAACTATTACCGGCTGGTGGAGGGAGACCTGCGGCACTACATGGATTATACCGGCACCGGCAACTCCCCGAACATGACCCAGCCCAAGGTACTCCAGCTGATTATGGACAGCCTCCGCTACTGGCTTGTAGACATGCGGGTGGACGGCTTCCGGTTCGACCTCGCGGCCGCGCTTGCAAGGGAACTGCACGATGTAGACCGGCTCGGAGCCTTCTTCGACATCATAAACCAGGACCCAGTAATCTCTCAGGCAAAGCTGATCGCGGAGCCTTGGGATATCGGCGAGGGCGGCTACATGGTGGGCAACTTCCCTGTCGGCTGGACGGAGTGGAACGGCAGGTACCGGGACAGCGTGCGCGCATTCTGGAAGGGCGACGGCGGGCTCATCGGCGAGCTCGGTTACAGGCTGACAGGCTCCAGCGACATGTACGAAAGTAGCGGCAGGCGGCCTTATGCGAGCATAAACTTCGTCACCAGCCACGACGGCTTCACCATCAACGACCTCGTAAGCTACAACGAAAAGCATAACGAGGCCAACCTCGAGGACAACAAGGACGGCGACAACAACAATAAAAGCTGGAACTGCGGCACAGAGGGGCCGACCGATGACCCGGAGATTACCGCGCTACGCAAAAAACAGATGCGTAATTTTCTGTCCACGCTCCTGCTTTCCCACGGAGCGCCGATGCTGTCGATGGGCGACGAATTCTGCCGCAGCCAGGGCGGCAACAACAACTGCTACTGTCAGGACAACGATCTGAGCTGGGTGGACTGGAGCCTGCTGGAGAAGAATAAAGACATGTTCGAGTTCACAAGGGGGCTGCTCTCTCTGCGCAACGGCCACAACGCCTTCCGAAAGGGCAACTTCTTCCAGGGACGCAAGATACGGGGCATAGACATAAAGGATATCGTATGGCTGAACCCGGACGGCATCGAGATGACGGACGAGCAGTGGGAGGCTAACTTCGCCCGCTCCCTCGGAATGTTCATGGCTGGCGCGATGGTGGACGAGTACGACCAGATGCGAAGGCCTGTTAAAGACGATAACTTCCTTCTCCTAATAAACGCCCACTGGGAGGAGGTTCCCTTTACGATACCGGGCTACCCTCTGCTTGCGAAATGGACCGCGATACTGGACACTGCCGGCACGGAACCGCCAGACCCGCACAAGGAATACGGCCCCGGCGACACCTACCCGCTGAAGGGCCGGTCGTTGGCCCTGCTCCTGTCTCCGCTTGAAGACCTGTTGGAGCTAAGGGGGGGAGAGGGCGCATGAGACACTCGCACAAAATGCCGTTCGGGGCCGAGGTCAAGGACGACGGGAGCGTCCGCTTCAGGCTGTGGGCGCCCTCGGCCCGTAAGGTGGAACTATGCATGGAACACATCGGCAGGATATGCTTTGAAGCGAAGATGGACGAGTCGGGAGACGGGTTTTACGAGCTGGTTACCCGCGAGGCAAAACCAGGCTCTCTGTACAGGTTCAGGATAAACGGCGAGACGCTCGTTCCGGATCCGGCATCAAGGTTCCAGCCCGAGGATGCCCTGGGCCCAAGCCTTGTGGTAGACCCGGAGGCGTTCGACTGGCAGGACGGCGGATGGAAAGGCCGCCCGTGGGAAGAGATGGCGTTTTACGAAATCCATGTCGGCGCATACACGCCCCGCGGCCGTTTTATATCCCTGAAGGAGCGGCTCGACCACCTCGCAGACCTGGGGGTAACCGCTCTCCAGATAATGCCCGTCAACTCCTTCCCCGGCAAGAGGAACTGGGGTTATGACGGCGTCCTGATATATGCGCCGGAGG
>DASXVI010000043.1:0-18027 GCA_036504315.1 Nitrospirota bacterium | reverse complement strand
CCTATTTGCAGTCTTTGCCGTCGATGCCGCAGGACTTGCATTCCTTATTTCTTATCTTGCTCATTATTACGCAGGCAGGGCAGAAGCCGGTGAGGCCGAACACCAAAGGCACCAAGCCTATATACCCCCAGTTGGTCTTCGGCCCGACGAACACCAGGGACAGAAGTATCAAACCCGCCAAAGACCTTATTATTCTCGCTCTTGTACTCATTTTTCCTCCGTGTAAAACTTTATAGCTTAAGGACCGGGGAATAACTTACCATAACGGGCCTGAAAGCTCTGTGATAAAAGTTACAGAATAAAAGTTACAGAATAAAGGCTTGTAAGTTCCTCAAAGGGACGCCAATTCTTCGGGGCGTCAGCCGAAGGCTGGCCCTTAATTTGGCGGACCTGGCGAGGAGCTTCCAAGCCTTAAACAGGATTATCGTTTTCTTTTAAGCGTATCATGTTCCGCGAGAGCGAGAGTTCGCCCTGCCTCTCGAATTCCTTCAGGAGGCGGGAAATCACCTCGCGCGATGTTCCGAGGTCGGACGCGATTTTCTGGTGGGTTACCCTCAGCAGTCCGTCCTCCGACTTCTCGATCAGATAGTCCATCAGCCGCTCGTCCATCCTCTGGAACGCGACCTCCTCCACCAGCGTCATAACGTCGGTGAGCCGCTTTGCAAGCACCGAGAGTACCAACCCGCGCATCTGCCCGTGCTTCTCTACAAGCCTCATGAACTCATCTGAAGGCAGGAGCAGGATCCTGCCCGGGGAGAGCGAGACCGCGTTTGCGGGGTAGGATATATTTGAGATTAAACAGGAAGCGTTCAGGATGCAGGTCTCGCCGGGGCCTATCTCGTACAGGGTAATCTCTCGGCCTCCGGCACTTATCTTGTATACCCGGACCTCTCCCTCAAGCAGGAACGAAATCCCCGCGCAGGCATCGCCCTCGGTATACAGCTGTTTCCCGGCGGGGAAATCTACCACCTTCGATGCGGCGAATATGTCGCTGCCCATTTCCGGCGAGTTCTTGCCGAACAGCGGAAAAAGCTCGAAGAAGCGCTCTTTCGTAAATTCTTTTACTTGCATATGCTCGCTGGTTACTCTCTATAGATACGATTTGTAATCGATTTCCGGGAATATGTTGTCCCGGTATTCGAGGTCTTCAAGGAACCTCATGTCGACCTTCCGATTTATTATCATATCATAAAGGGCGTTGAAACGGGTAACATGATCTTTCGTGCGCTTCACGGCATACTGCACCATCGTGCCGGTCTTCATTATGAACGCCCAGTCCGAGCTTTGGGCGAGGAGCAGCTCGCGCGCGGCCTGGTTCAGCGCCCTGTGCGTGAGTTCGTCGGTGCCGTCCCTGTGGGTGGCGGCAATGCTGACCATCCTCTGGGCCGCCTTGTGCAGGTGGCGGTATATCCAGTCGTTGCTGCCCTCCAGCCAGACTTCGCAGTACCCCTTGAAACCCCATGACGACAGCGACGGCGTGGCGAGCTGGTTCCTCGGGCTCATTTCGAGGTATTCGGAAGGCGTGACCGGCTTTATCACTTTCTGGTCGTAGTGGAGCTTCCGAAACAGCATCTCCAACCATTCCGGCCCCTCGTACCACCAGTGTCCGAAAAGCTCCGCGTCATAAGGCGAGATTATCATCGGCTTCACGCCCATGAAGGATTCGAGGTGTTCGACCTGTTTCTCGCGGTTGAACATGAAGTTCCCCGCATGGTCGGCTATCCTGTCCATGGCGACCTGCCGGTTGTACGGTTCCTTGTGGTCGGTCGGCCCGGTAATCCTGTAATACTTGATGCCGATATTGGTCCTTGTGCCGTCCCCGTGCAGGTAGGGTTTTATGTAGTCGTATTCGAGGTCGAAGCCGACGTCCCGGTAGAAATCCCTGTAATTGGAGTCGCCGGGATAGCCTTCCTGCGCGCTCCAGACCTGCTTGGAGGACTCGATGTCCCGGCCGAAGGCCGCCACCCCGCTCTTGCAGTATATCGGCGCGAAAACGCCGTACTTCGGCCTGGGGGTGGCGTACAGCACGCCGTGGCTGTCTGTGAAGAAGAACTTTATCCCGTGTTCCGCAAGTATGTCGTCAAGGCCCGGGAAATAGCCGCATTCCGGGAGCCAGATGCCGCGCGGACGGCGGCCAAGGTGAATCTCGTAGTTCTTTACGGCGACGGCGACCTGGGCGCGGACGGCGGCCGGGTTCAACTGCATAAGCGGCAGGAAGCCGTGCGTGGCGGCGCATGTGATAATCTCCAGGTTGCCCATGTCCTGAAACTTCCTGAAGGCGTTCACGAGGTTCTTGCCGTAGTCCTCTTCAAAAACCCTGCGGGATTCCCTGAACCGCTCCAGGTACATTATGGCGAGCGGGTGGTACTCCGGCTGGAAGCTGGTGCGTCCGGCCTCCTTTTCGGCAAGCTCGATGAGCTTGTTTATGTGGCGGACATAGCGGTCCTGCAGCAGGCCGTCCGTCAGCATGGCGATGAGCGTGGGCGTCAGGCTCATCGTTATCCTGAAGTCCACTCCTTCGTCAGACAGCCTCTGGAAAGACTGTATGAGGGGGATGTATGTCTCGGTTATGGCCTCATAGAGCCAGTCCTCTTCAAGAAAGTCTTCGTATTCGGGGTGGCGCACGAACGGCAGGTGGGCGTGCAGCACTATTGACAGATAACCTTTTTCGTCTCCCACTTGAACTCCTCGTTGTCGGTTGGTTGGAGAATTCTGTGTGCCTGCTCAAAGGCAAAAATTCCTCATCGGGCGGGGCGGCCCGTTCTTTCAGACCCCTGGCCCGACGGGTTTAATTGCTTTCCGTATTTCTCGATACCTGGGTGGTGATAGCCCTCGACTCTTCGCCGTCCGCGGAAGTCGCGGCAAACGGCAGAGTTACCGTGCCGTCGGGGAGCGAGAAGCGCATTGAAAAGGTCCCGTCGGGCCGAAGCTCGACAGGCAGCCCGCAGAGCGATACCTTCGCGTCGGGTTCGGTCGCGCCGTAGACGATAAGCTCGGCGTTTAAGACGAACCAGAAAGCCCGCTCCTTGTTGGGCATGGACGGCGACATCAGCGCGAGGCTGCTTATCCCAGGGGAGGCTATCCCGCCGAGCTGCTCCAACCGCTCGGTTACTCCGCGTTTCGGGAGCCCGGCCGAAGACAGCGTGCCGGACGCCAGCGGCCCGCCTGCCGTGCCGCCCGAAAGGGCGAATATCCGCTGGGCGATCTCTTCCGGCAGCAGCCATTCCTCGTCGAGGACTTCCGAGACCGTGTCTCGCGGCATATCAATCGCGTTCGAGCGGGCGAGAGTGATGAATACCCCGTTTGGAGTCTTCAGGCCTACATCGGTCACGAATGTACCGCCGGGGTTGCCGGTATTTAAGTACCAGTTTCCGACGCGCTCAAAAATTCCTGTATCGTAATGGGTATTTGCATTGAACCCGTTGAAATTTATGCCGGTTATGTCGTACAGCCGGAGCGCCAGGTGCGCGTCCCGTCCGTCCTCGCCCAGGCTTGCCCGCATGTCGTCCAGCTTCTGCTGGGTTACTTCCCAGAACGCGAAACCCCAGTGCGGGTCCCGGACAAGAAGGGTTATCTCGTCGTCGCCGTAAGATGCGGGCAGTTCGGAAGGCAGGCCGTAAATCGCCTCGAAGGGCTGGCCGGTATAATACTTGCTCTCCTCCACCACCTGCTGGAAGCCCGGTTCCTCCTCCGGCTGCTGAAGGTGTTCAGGCTCATGCGGCGGTTCGGGGACCGTCCTGGCGGCTGGTTTGGGCTTCTTTCCGGCGGTCTTGCGGGTTTTCCGTGGAGATTCGGGATGCCTTGACTCACCGACACCGGCGTCGCTGTGCTCTTCGTCCGCTTCGATGGTCATAAGCGCGTCGATAAGCGCATCTATCTCAACACCTTCTTCAACCGCAAGGCCATGCCTTCTTGCGAGGCGCAACAGCTCTTCCTTGTCAAGTGCTTCCAATAATGACCTTTTCATTCAAAATTCCCTTTATCTGGTAGTATTCGTGAAATAAGTAAAAACGGCACGGTCTATTGCCTTTCGGCATTTGTAAAATATACCAGATAAAGAACGGTGTGTCAAAAATAACTCCATAGAAACTAAGCAAAATGTCGATATTTACAAGGAAATATTATTGACAAAAATTGGAAGTAATGATTTCATGGAAGAAATCATTATAAGGAGGATTTCTTGTCCAAGTTGTTTATATTCGACCTCGACGGTACCCTGATTGATTCCCGGAAAGATATCGCTCTCGGCGTAAACCTTACGCTTGCCGAGCTGGGTTTCCCGGCCAGAGAGCCGGACGCCGTTTACGGGTTTATAGGCGGCGGGGTGCACAACCTGCTGCGGATGTCGCTGCCGCCGGGGCAGGAGTCCCTCGTGGATTCGGCGGTCGAGGTCTTCTGGGACCGGTACCGGGAACACCTGCTGGACTCGACAAGGGCCTACGCAGGTGTTGCGGGGATGCTCGACGAGCTTGCTACGCGGGGCATGCTGGCGGTCGCCACGAACAAGCCGGTGGTCCATGCGAGGCTTGCGCTCGAAGGCCTGGGGCTCTCCAGCCGGTTTGTCAGCATCCAGGGCTGGAGGCTTGGGCTTGAAGTCAAGCCGGACCCTGCTATCCTCAGGCTTGCCATGGAAGCGGCAGGGGCCGCGCCGGGAGACTGCGTGATGGTGGGCGACGGGATGAGCGACATACTTGCCGCCCGTGCCGCCGGGTTAAAATCATGCGGGGTTGGTTACGGTTACGGCACGAAGGAAAAGCTGATGGCAGGCTCGCCGGATTATTTCGCGGACACTGTGGAAGATATCATACGCCTGCTCGCTTAGAGCTTCTGCTCGAATGCGGGCATACCGAGAAGCAGGCGGAAGTTTACAAGCTCGTCGGCAAGGCTTCGGGCGCGCTTCGGGCGGGACGCCTCGTAAGTCCACGCCTTTAAATATTTTCCATCCGTGCCGAATGTGACCGCCCCATCCTCGGCAGTCACGAACAGACGGCTGCCCAGAGACTTGAATTCGTCAACGACCTCAGGCGACGGGGAGATGTACCTGCTGACGACTCCGGTCGATACGACGGCTGCCTTCGGGATGACCCTCCTTAAAAAAGGCTCGCAAAGCGAACTCCTGCCGCCGTGGTGCGGGACCTTCATGACGGTCGAGGCCAGCGGCAGGGTAGATGCCGCGAACACCTCTTCGGCCTCACTCTGGATGTCTCCGGGGAACAGGAACGACGCCTTCCCGAAGGATATCCTCAGTACGAGCGAGGCGTTGTTCTCGGTTGCGAAAGCCTCTTTTGCCTGCGCGTGCGACGCCCCAAGTATCTGTACCCTGGCCCCGCCTATCTCGACCTCGCCGGGAGAAGTAATGGTGTAATGCGGGATGCCCTTTGCGCCCGCAATCCGCAGCAGCCCCGCATAAGCGCCCTCAGGCGCGAGGCTGTCAGTGCCGCCGTCCCATATCTGGCCGACTTTAAAATTCTCTACAATATAATAAAGCCCCGATACATGGTCCGGGTGCGGGTGGCTGACTATTATGTAGTCGAGCTTTCTGACGCCGTGGTTCCACAGGTAGGGAGCAACCGCCGCGCGGCCCGGGTCCGCGCCCCGAGTTACCCCTCCGCCGTCGATGAGCATGTTCCTGCCGTCCGGGAAGCGGACGAGTGCCGAGTCTCCCTGCCCGACATCAAAGAAAGTCACCCGCAGCCCTTCATTTCTCTGGAGCGGCATCAGGCAGAAGGCGGAGAACGCCGCGACCGCCGCCACCGAACCGGCGAGCTTCATCCGCGGGCCCGCCTTCCAGATGATTATCGCCAGCAGGGCGGCGTAAAACAGGAGGGTTGCGAAATTGCCGGGGGCGGGCGGATGGAGGTTTGCGGACGGGAATGCCGAAAACGCCCGGACAGCATACATGAAAAGGGTGAGTATCACATCGTTGAGCCCCGCGAGCGGCAGGCCGCCGGAAGGCGACAGGATATGCATTACCGCCGAAACCAGTCCGAGCGGGACCAGTACCCAGCCCGCAAAAGGCACTATCACGATGTTGGCCGGGACGGATACCCACGAGAAGGTGTTGAACTGCCCGGCCACGAGCGGGGCGGTGCAGATGAGGGCGGCGGCGGAGACATAAAACGCCCGGGCGGATTTTCTTACGCGCGCGGCGGCATCGTCGCCTTCCGCCCCGGGCACCCTGGGCCATGCCCTGTCCGCGAGGGCGAGCGCCAGCACGCATCCGTAGGACAGCTGGAAGGATATGTCGAACAGGGCGGACGGGTCGAACAAGAGCGCGATAAGGGCGGAGGCCGAAAGGGTGTTCAGGATGTCCGGCTCGCGGTCTATAAGGGCCGCCGCTATAAATACCGCGAGCATGATGAGCGCCCGGACGGTCGCAACCTCGGAGCCCGCGAGCAGGCAGTAAAAGACCGCCGCCGGGAGCGCGAGCCAGGCGGCGAACTTGCGCCAGTCCACGCGCAGGGTCAGCCGGAGCGCCATGCCGTTGGGAAGCATCCCGAAGGCGAGCCGCGTCAGCAGGAATATCAGGGAAGCGAGCAGCGCTATATGAGAGCCGGAGACCGACAGGATGTGGGTTGTGCCGGAGGCCGCAAAATCGTCGCGTACCGATTGCCCGACCTCGCCCTGGTCGCCCAGTATCATCGCACGGTAAAGGGCGGCTTCCTCCGGCGGCAGGGATTTGGCGGCAAGCCTTGCAAGCTCCTGACGGATGTCATATAAACGCATCAGCGCGGCGCTGCCGCTTCGGCCTGTGCGGAAAACGGCATCGGGCTTCACGCTCGCCGTCGCGTCCTCGCCGTTCAGCCTCGCGTACTCGCCCCAGTCGAATACCCCCGGGTTCCTGTATCCCTCAGGCCGCCGGAGCTTTGTCATGCAGGTAAGCCTGTCCCCGTAATGCACCCCGGCGCCGGTGGCGAGTATCTTGAACCGGACAAGGCCGTCCCTTGTGAAGGCGGGATATTCCCTGTCTCTTTCCGGCCGGAGGAACACGAGCGTGTACCCTTCCCGCTCCTCGGGCGGACGGACGACCGTGCCGGTCAGCTTCATTTCCACGCCTGTCGGCAGGCTCCCGGCAACAGACGGCGCACCGGGCCCATAGAGAAAATACGAGGCGAACCCGAACGCCGCGAACAGGACGCCGATTATAGTTGTCGAGTAACGGAGCTGTGTCTTCACCGCAAACAGAAAAGCCGCGCATACGAGCGCGGCCGTGACGGAATAAGGAAATTCGCCGAAATATCTGGCGGCGGCGATGCCGGCGAGAAGGCACGCGGCAGGGACGAGGAGGGGTGAGGTGGACCGCACGCGCATGGGTTAGCCTTGTTACTTCGCCTGATTACTTCGCCTATTACTTAGGTGGAATCTCCCTGAGGGCCATCGCCATGTGGAGGGCGGTCGGGAACCGCTTCGTGAAATCCTTCTCCAGGCACTTCAGTACCAGCGCGTTCAGTTTTTCCGGGATATCCTCGCGCAGTTCCTTCGGCGGCTTTGGCTTGGTATGTATCTGGTTGTAGGCCGGGTCTCCCTCGCCGAACGGATGCACCCCGGTCAGGAGTTCGTAAAGCACGAGGCCGAGGGAATATACATCGGTCGTGCCGTCGAGAGTGCGGCCGAGGAGCTGTTCGGGCGACATATAGAGGACCGTGCCGCTGACGGAGCCGGCCTCCGTGATGGACTCCTCCCCCATTATCTTGGCAAGCCCGAAGTCCATTATCTTGATAACATTCTGCTTGCTGATCATGATGTTGCTGGGCTTGATGTCGCGGTGTATTACACTGCGCTTGTGCGCGTAGTCGAGCCCCTGGCAACACTGGAATATTATCTTCATCACCTGGATAACCGGCAGGCGGTTCGGCATGTTGGCGAGCTTCTTGAGCGTCATGCCTTCCACATATTCCATCGTGATGAAGCTCCTCCCGGCCGACTGCTGGAAGTCGAAAAGGGTCACGATGTTCGGGTGGTTGAGCTGGGCCGCCGACCGCGCCTCGGACGCGAACCGCTGTATCATCTTCGGGTTCTCCGAGATGCTCTTCGGCAGAAGTTTGAGCGCTATGATGCGGTCGAGGTTGTTGTCCTTGGCTTTGTAGACCACGCCCATCCCGCCGCGGCCTATCTCCTGCATAATCGTGTAGCGCTTCGCCGCCTCGCTTGCCGCCGCGTCCGCATTCGCGCTTGCGTTTGCGCTTGCGCGCTTCTCCGAGGTCTCCGAGAGGCGCTGCCTGTATGCAAGCTCTTCACAGGCCTTGATGCGTTCGTCCAGGCCCGGCCTTCCATAGTCGATTAGCTGTACCTTGCGGTATGTCTTGACCGCCTCGCCGTATTTCTTTGCGTCTTCGTAAATGGTCCCGAGCGCATAGTAATAATCGATGTTGGAGCTGTCCGGCTCCCTCTCGTCTATGACGGCGGCGAGCTTTTCGATGGCTAGGTCGTGCTTCCCCTCTTCCTTGAAAAATTCCGCGATGCGCAGCAATGAATCCGCATAGCCAGGCTCTCCGGGGCCGACCTTCTGAAGCGCGGCAAGCTCCTTGTCCCGGCTGCCCATCTGGCGGTACAGGACCGCCGCGGCAAAGAACTCGCCGGACATCTCTATCAGCTCGGACGCCTCTTTATTATGTCCGAGACGCGAGTATATCTGTGCGGCCGAGCTGTATGCCCCGCCGTTTTTGTATGCTTCGGCGGCGCGCATCTCGTCGCCCGCCTTAAGGAACATCTCGGCTGCGGCCTGATGTTCCTGTATGCCCGCATAGGCCTCCGCTGCCAGCGTGTATTCACCGGCAGTATCGAAAAGCTCCGCCGCTTTCAGGTAGTCGCCGGATTCCGCGTACATCTTCCCGGCGTTCACTTCGTCGCCCAGGGAGAGATACCTCTCTGCATCCGTCTCGGCCGCCTTGGCGACGTTTCCGTCCTCGCGGTAAATCTGGACCGCCCGTTCGTACTTTTTCGCGGAAGTGAAATACTCGGCGGCGCGCTGGCGGTCCCCTCCGGCAAGGGCGGATTCGCCGGCCTGCTCGTATGCCTTGCACCTCGCGAAGCATTCGGCGGCCTTGTCAAACGCCGCGGCCATGTGGTAATACTTCCCGGCCTTCAAGGAGTATTCCGAGAGCTGGCGCGTCCTGTCGGGGCTGGTCAATTGGGTGGTGGATGTGCCCTCGACATAGGCCCTGTCAAAAAGGGCGGCCGCCTTGCCGAGGTTGCCGCTTCGCTCGTAATGGACGGCGGCTGACACGGTGTGGCCGGCTTCGTCGAACAAAGGCGCGGCGTCCGCTGACGCGCCCGCCTTCTCGTAGCATTCCGCGGCGAGTATCTTCTTGCCGGTGCGCAGGAGAAGGTCGGCGGCTTTCCTGAAGTCGCCCTTTTTCTTGTACGCTTCGGCCAGCAAGCCGTTTTCCCCGGCCATCTCGTAGAGCTCTATAGCCTTGTCTGGATTGCCCAGCCGCTCGTAAATCTGTCCGGCCTTCGCGAATACCCCGCCCTTCTCCAGCACCTCCGCAGCCTCTTTGTCTTCATCTATGGAGAGGTAGAGTTCGGCGGCGCGTGAGTAGTTGCCCTTCCTGCGTTGGCTGGAAGCCTCTGACATGATCCGGCGCTTTTCGCGCATCACCCCGAGCGAGGAGCCCTGTACGCGCGCCATCGTCTTTTCGTGGACCGCGGTTATAATCTGGAAGACGCTGATAAGGACGGAGAAGAGCATCAGTCCGAGGGCGATGCCGTATCCCCAGAGCGGGGTGTCTTTGAAAAACGGACCGATGGAGGGGACATCGCCCGCCCACACGACCGCGAATTCCTTTACGGACTGGAGTATTCCTATTATACCTGTTCCTGCTGATAGCTCTGGCATTTTTTATCCGGGCAGTTTTGGTTACCCGAGTTCCTTTCTTACGGCCTCTGCAATATTGTCCACCATCTTCTGGATGACGAGCTTGTCCTCGCCCTCTGCCATTATCCGAAGTTTCGGTTCGGTGCCCGAATATCTTACAAGCAGGCGGCCCGTCCCGTCAAGGCTGGCCTGCGCGTCCGCGAGGAGCTTTGCGATGGAGGGGATGGCCTCGATATCCTTCTTCTCACGGACCGCTACATTTACCAGCACTTGCGGGTAGGTCTTCATCACCTTGCCCAGGCCGGACAGCTTCTTGCCGGCGCGCTTCATTATGGAGAGCACCTGGAGCGCGGTTATAACGCCGTCGCCGGTCGTGTTGTAGTCCATCATAACGACATGGCCCGACTGTTCGCCGCCGAGGTTGTACCCTTCCTTGAGCATCTCCTCGACTACATACCTGTCGCCCACGGCTGTGCGGATGAGCTTTATCCCGGCCTTCTTCATCGCCAGCTCCAGCCCGAGGTTGCTCATTACCGTCGCGACGACAGTTTTCTTTGCCAGCATCCTGCGCTTCTTCATATCGATTGCGCACACGGCCAGCACCTTGTCGCCGTCGAACTCGCGGCCCTTCTCGTCGCAGAAGATTACGCGGTCGGCGTCGCCGTCGTGCGCGATCCCGATGTCCGCGCCCTGCTCTATTACCGCGTTCTGGATTACCTCCGGGTGGAGCGAGCCGCAGCCGAGGTTGATGTTCGTGCCGTTGGGCTTGTCGTTCAGGACGAAGACATCCGCGCCCAGCTCTTTCAGGACCCACGGCGTAACCTTGTAAGCCGCGCCGTTCGCGCAGTCCACGACGACCTTCAGGCCTTCGAGCGTCATGCCCTTCGGGAACGAGCTCTTGACATATTCGATATAGCGGCCTACCGCGTCGTCTATCCTGAAGGCCTTGCCGACCTTATCCGCCGTCGGGCGTATGTGGTCTATTTCGCCGGAGGTTATCAGGTCCTCGATGCGTTTCTCCTGCTCGTCCGGCAGCTTGAACCCGTCCCTGCAGAAGAACTTTATGCCGTTGTCCTCGAAAGAGTTGTGCGATGCCGAGATTACGACCCCGGCGTCCGCGCGCAGGCTCCGGGTGATGAAGGCTATGCCGGGGGTGGGGAGAGGGCCGACGAGAAGGACATCGACGCCCATCGAGCATATCCCGGATGTAAGGGCCGACTCGAGCATATATCCGGAAACCCGCGTGTCCTTGCCGATAACTATCCTGTGCCGGACGCCGCTGTTGCGGAATACATAGCCTGCCGCGCGTCCGAGCTTCATCGCCATCTCGGTCGTCATCGGGTGTACGTTTGCCACTCCGCGTACGCCGTCGGTGCCGAACAGTTTTTTCATTTTATTGTGTTCCTTCTCTATTTGGTTTTTGAGAGGGTTATTACCACCCTCACATTTTCTTCTTCGAGTTTTATCCCGGGCGCACCAGGGGCGTCGAGCTTGGCGATCGTTTCAAAGCTGCCCGCCGCGCCGTCCAAGTCGAGGTTCTGGGTGAACACGCTCTTAAGGTTCCTAAGCGAGCTTTCGGGGCCGGCGACAGTAACTGCCGCAGGCGAAATCTCCACCCTGCTGACGATGTAGCCCGGGACGGGCGAACCGACAAGGTCCGCCCTGATTGGCAGGGTCCTGGTAACCACCTTCTCGACGGTCAGGCGGACTTCCGACGGTTTTACGCTCGTTACCCGGATATTGGACGGGACCGCGATGTTCGATTGCGTAATGCTGAAGTCCTCCTCGCCCGGAGTTGCGCCGGAAAGGGAGATGAAAGCCGTCAGGTCCTTCGACGAGAGCCTCCTGACGATGCCCTCCTGCCCCTGGAGGCGGACGCTCACGAACCCAGGCACATTGCCGACCACCATCATGTCCTTGGGTATCTCGCGCAGTTCGAGAGGGACCACGAGGTTCACCTCGCTCGTGCCGCGCGCGGACACATGCAGCCACAGCGTAACGGCGAACACGACCGAAAACAGCTTTATCAGAAAATTGTCGAAGACGATGCCCGTAATCTTTTTTACCACCGAGTCCATCCTTTGGCAAGCCGCACAAACCGGAACGGGAGCTAAAAAACCCAGAACGCTATTTCTTCTGCGTAACGAATATCTTTGTCAAGGCGCGCCGGAGCGTCACGGCGTCGAGGTCGCGGTTCAGAGCGCCGCCCATGACGACGGATATGGTGCCGGTCTCCTCGGAAACAACTACGACGACCGCGTCCGTCTCCTCGGTCAGCCCGATGGCCGCCCTGTGCCTGGTGCCGAGCGCCTTGCTTACGGCCGCGTTCATAGTCAGGGGCAGAAAACACCCCGCGGCAGCCACCTTGCCGTCCTGTATTATTACGGCGCCGTCGTGCAGGGGAGAGGTCGGGTGGAAGATGCTCAGGAGCAGTTCCCTGCTTACCTTCGATTGGAGTTCCGTGCCCATCTCGACAATATTTTTCAGGTCGGTTTCCCGTTCGAGCACGACCAGCGCGCCGATGCGGCGGTTGGCAAGCGAGACGGCGGCCTTGACTATTTCGTCAAGAAATTTTGAGGATTCAACGGGCGAGAGCGAGGAGAAGAGCTTGTTCTCGCCCATATGCGCGAGCGCCCTTCTCAGTTCGGGCTGGAACAGGACGAGTATCACAAGCGCAATCTGGCTGACGACGCTCTGGACTATCCAGTTGATGGTATACAGCCCGGCCCAGCGCGAGAACAGCAGGGCGAGGATAAGCACGCCGAGGCCCACCACCATCTGGACCGCGCGCGTGCCCTTGATGAGCAAGAACACGCGGTAGAAGATGAACGAGACGAGCGCTATGTCCAGGATGTCCCAGACGCGTATTTCTCGTATTATATCAAGCATCGGACTTTGTCGGCCAGTGTATGAAAACAATAGGGGGCTTGGAAATCCGGGAGCCCCTGAATTATGCCCGTATTATAGCGTCCACAACGGCTGCGGCCCTCTTTGCGGCCTTAACATCGTGCACGCGGATAATCTTTGCGCCCTTCATTATCCCTGCGACGGACGAGGCGACCGTGCCGTCTACCCTGTCGGATGCGTCGGACACGCCGGTCAGCCTGCCGATGAACGCCTTGCGCGAAGTGCCGAGCACGACAGGGTAACCTGTAGCGGCAAGCTCGTCCAGCCGGTTGATGAGCGTAAGGTTATGCGCCAAATTCTTGCCGAACCCTATGCCGGGGTCGAGAAGTATTTTGTCCGGCGCGACTCCCGCGGCCTCGGCCTCCTTTGCGCGTTCAAGCAGGAAACCGCGAACCTCTGCGGCCACATCGTCATACCGCGGGTCGGCCTGCATATCGCGCGGCAGCCCCTTCATATGCATCAGCATTATAGGTGCGCCGGTTGCGGCCGCAAGCGCGAACATCCCCGGCCCGTCACTGCAGTACCCGCCCGCCGCGATGTCGTTTATTATGTCCGCGCCCGCCTCCAGCGCCGCTTTTGCGGCCTCGGGTTTGTATGTGTCTATCGAGATGGGCACCGGGCTGTGCCTCCTGATGCCCTCGATTACCGGGATGACCCTTGCAAGCTCTTCATCGAGCGGGACCGGCTGCGCACCTGGCTTTGTGGTCTCGCCGCCTATGTCGATTATGTCCGCGCCCTCTTCCGCCATCTTGAGGGCGGACTCGACAGCCGTCTCCACGGATGAGCCTCTGTCGCCCGTAAACCGGCCGCCGTCCGAAAAGGAGTCGGGCGTGACGTTCAGGATACCCATGATATGGGTCCTGAGCGACAGGTCAAAAACGGCGGAACCCATGCGGAGGAGCGTCCGGCTTTCGCCCAATTTATGCCTCTGCGTCCGGCGAAGAGGGCGAGCCTTCC
Source organism: Nitrospirota bacterium (assembly GCA_036504315.1). Lineage (GTDB taxonomy): Bacteria > Nitrospirota > JACRHJ01 > JACRHJ01 > JACRHJ01 > DASXVI01. Next base: position 4,346 of record DASXVI010000043.1, on the reverse strand, counting down.
GGTACGGCCGCATCCCCGCCCGTTTCAGCCGGAGCTATCACTACCGGCTCCTTGCCGGGCTGCGGCGTGAACGGCACTGCTATTTCGACTCCGTTTTTGAGGAGTATCTCGTCTATCTCCCTGCCGTCGAGCGTCTCTTTTTCGAGGAGCGCCTCGGATATCGCGGAAAGGGACACCCTGTGTTCCGTGAGGATTCCCTTTGCCTTCTCGTAAGCCTCGCTGATGAGCCTCCTGACCTCCTGGTCTATCTCGACGGCGGTATGCTCGCTGTAGTCCCGGTGCTGGGCTATCTCGCGGCCCAGGAATATCTGCTCTTCCTTCTTGCCGAAGGTGAGCGGGCCGAGCTTGTCGCTCATGCCCCATTCGCAGACCATCTTCCGTGCGAGCGCGGTTGAGCGCTCTATGTCGTTGCCGGCGCCGGTCGTCATATGGTCGAGCGCGAGTTCCTCTGCGACCCTGCCGCCGAGGAGTATTACAAGCTGTGTCTGGAGGTACGCGCTGTCATAGGAGTAGCGCTCGTCTATCGGGAGCTGCTGGGTAAGTCCCAGGGCGCGGCCGCGCGGTATTATCGTTACCTTGTGTATGGGGTCGGCATTCGGCAGCATCTTTGCCGCGAGGGTATGTCCGGCCTCGTGGAACGCCGTGTTCCTCTTCTCTTCGTCGGAAAGCACGAGGCTCTTGCGCTCAAGGCCCATCATCACCTTGTCCTTGGCGTACTCGAAGTCGTCCATCCCGACCTTCTCCTTGTTGCGCCGCGCCGCAAGCAGGGCGGCTTCGTTCACGAGGTTGGCGAGGTCCGCGCCCGCAAATCCCGGAGTTCCGCGGGCTATTACTTCGAGGTCCACATTGTCGTTAAGCGGGACCTTGCGGGTGTGCACCTTTAGTATTCCTGAGCGGCCCTTTATGTCCGGCCTCGGGACGACTATCTGCCTGTCGAAGCGGCCCGGCCTCAGCAGCGCCGGGTCGAGCACATCCGGGCGGTTGGTGGCCGAGATAAGTATCACGCCCTCGTTGGACTCGAACCCGTCCATCTCCACGAGGAGCTGGTTAAGCGTCTGCTCGCGCTCATCGTGTCCGCCTCCGAGGCCTGCGCCCCTGTGGCGGCCGACCGCGTCGAGCTCGTCTATAAATATTATGCATGGGGCGTTCTTCTTGCCCTGTTCGAAGAGGTCGCGCACGCGGGACGCGCCCACGCCGACGAACATCTCTACGAACTCGGAGCCGGATATCGAAAAGAACGGGACATCGGCCTCGCCCGCTATTGCCCTCGCAAGCAGTGTCTTGCCCGTGCCCGGAGGCCCGCAGAGCAGTACGCCCTTCGGTATCCTGCCGCCCAGCTTCTGGAATTTCTGCGGGTCCTTCAGGTACTCTACTATCTCCTGGAGTTCTTCCTTGGGCTCTTCGACGCCGGCCACATCCGCGAAGGTAACCTTCTTGGTGCTCTCGGTCAAAAGCTTGGCGCGGCTCTTACCGAAGGACATCGCCTTGTTGCCGCCCATCTGCATCTGGCGCATTATAAAAATCCAGAAGAATATCATCAGGACTATGGGTGCCCAGAAAAACAGTACCTGAGAGTACCAGGGGTTGGCTTCGACCTTCTTTGCTGTAATCCGCACGCCCTTGTCGCGAAGGGTCTTGATAAGCGTCGCGTCCTTGGGCGAGAAGGTTTTGAAGTTCTCGCCGTTTTTCATCTTCCCGGCTATTTCGATGCCCTGCTCGTCTTCCTGAAGCACGGCTTCAGTCACTTCGCCCTGCTCCACTTTTGCTGCAAAATCGGAATATATCAACTGTTTCTCGGGCTTTTGCGGGGCCGAGAAAAGATGGTATATCAGGACCATCGTAAGGATAAGTACCAGTATCAGCGATATGTTCTTCAGGTTTGAGTTCATCAATCCTCCAATGTTGCGATTATCCTTTGAAATATAACATATTTGGACGCGAGGTTACAATAATAAATAAACCTGGCAGGCCGGCTCTTATTTACTGCCCCCTCCGGGGCTCGCAAAAAAAATGGCGGGGCTGCGAATATTCTTTTCGGCCTGAAGTCCTTGACCTGAAATGGAATATTTATGACTGCATTTGTCGGTCTTATTATATAAGTAATTCTCTATGCAAAATTTAGTTGAAATAATTAAAAAGAATTCATATAATCCAAAAGTATTAGAAACGGCGTTTTAAAATTTAATAATTTTGGGGCATTCAAATGAGCATCCTAAAGAATGCAATGCACAGCAAGGCTGTCAGGCTGGGCCTCGCTGGCGCGGTAATCGGGGCATTCGCCCCGGTGCTGCACACGCTGCTGCAACTCGTCCTTTTTTATTCCGACATGTCCGTCGCCGGATATTTCCATTACGCGTTCACATCCAAAGAGCAGGTCGCGTCCAGCATTTTTATTGCGGGCACGATATTCGTGATGGGCGGGGCCGGGTTTATGGTCGGCAGGCAGCGCGAGCGGGACGATATGCTGAGGCGCAAGGCCGAGATGACGAACATGGAGCTCCGTGCGCTTAACACTGTCTCCGCGATAGCGTCCCGGTCGCGCGACCTCGACAGCATGCTCTACCTCGTATTGAAGGAAGTGTTATCGCTGCCTTTTCTGAACATAGACAGGAAGGGCGCGATATTCCTCCGGGACGAGCTCGACCCTGACGCCCTCCGGCTTGCGGCGAGCATAGGGACCTGCGCGGGCGTAGACGAGTACGACGGCATACGGAAGCTGGACAGGTACTTAAGCGGCAAAGCCGCCGAGGCCGGCGAGATATTGACCAGCTACGACCTGACGGACGACCGTTCCAGCGAGCTTATGTCCGCGTCGAGGAACGCCCATATGCTTGTCCCGATAAGCGGCAGGGCGAGGGTTCTGGGCGTGATGACGTTCTACCTCCCAATGGGCGCCTCTCCCAGCGAAGACGATATACGGGTGCTTACGGCCGCCGCAAACCAGCTTGGGGTGGCAATCGAGAATGTAAGCCTGATGCGCGACATAACCATCGCTAACGAAGACGGGCAGAAGAAGGGCCTTGAACTGGCAAGGAACGCCGAAGTCCTGAATGCCCTCGTAGAGGTGGACAGGATCATAATGTCGATACCGGAGCGTGACGAGATGCTGTTCAGGGTCGGTTCCCAGATACGCCAGCTTATGCCAGCCGATGTCGGGGGTATTATCCTGAAGGACCCGATGAACGGCAGGTGTTCGGTAGTCGGGTGCTGGGGGCTCGACCACGAGCTTATCCATCTCTCCCCGGAGTGCAAGCTTGAGGGCAGGATGGCGGGCGGCGAGACCCTGTTCAGGACGGAATTTTACGACGGGGAAGAACTCTCGAACATCGAGACGGCAATGCGGGATGCGGGCGTCCGTTCAAGCTGTTTCGTGCCGATATACCGCAAGGGCGCCGTCACGGGCGCGTTCTTTATCGGGAGCCGCCTGCCGGACGGCATATCCCGGGAGTCGGTCCGCACGGCCGAGTCGTTCTCGTCCAGGATGGGTATGGCGCTTGAGCACAGCAAACTCATTTATAACCTCGAAGATATGTCCATCAACATCATCCATGCCCTTGCGACCGCCATCGACGCAAAGAGCGCATGGACGAAGGGCCATTCCGAGAGGGTGGCGGAGTATGCGGTCAAGATTGGAGCCAGGATGGGTCTGGCCGGACGGAGGGTGGAGAGGCTCCGTCTCGCAGGGCTGCTGCACGATATAGGCAAGATAGGCACATACGACATTATACTCGACAAGGAAGGCAAGCTGACCGACGACGAGCTTGCCCTGATCAGGCAGCACCCGGAAAGGGGCTGCGAGATACTTGCGCCGATACGCGATTTTACGGACATCATGCCCGGGGTTCGCTACCACCACGAGCGCTGGGACGGCAAGGGCTATCCGGCGGGGCTGATGGGGGATGAGATACCGGTCGAGGCCCAGATAATATGCGTGGCGGACGCCTTCGACACCATGACGGCCGACAGGCCGTACCGCCCGTCGATCGGGTTCGACAACGCCGTTCAGGAGCTTAAATACTGTTCAGGGTCCCAGTTCTCCCCTGAAGTCGCGTCTTTATTTCTGGAGATAATAAACGAGAAGGGCCCGGCCCTGATAAGGCAACGGGATACGGTCGCGCACCCGCGCGTGCCGGAGTCGGGCAGGCATTAGCGGTTATCTCTAATCGTCGCCAAGTACCGCGATGTACGGGAGGTTGCGGTACTGGTCCTGGTAATCGAGCCCGTAGCCGACGACATACTTGTTCGGGATAGTGAACCCGACATAGTCCGGCCTTAAATCCGTCCGCCTCTTTTCCGCTTTGTCGAGCAGCGTGCAGACCTTCAGGCTGGCCGGCTCCCTCGCGAGC
>DASXVI010000042.1:0-2375 GCA_036504315.1 Nitrospirota bacterium | reverse complement strand
ATGGAGGCGCTCCGCCCGCAGCCGCACCCGTCGCACCTGACGGTCGAGAAGGCGATATCCATTGCGGCCGAGCTTGGGTTCTCGCACACCGCCCTGACACATATGGCGCACGAGATGGACTATGATGGGATTTCCGCACAGTTGCCTGGCAATGTTGTGCTGGCGCATGACGGGATGGTTATTGAAGTTTAAGCAAGGAGGGTTTTGCAGTTGGACAGGGTAAAGTGGACGGAAGGACTGGCTGACGACGACAGGAAATTCGTATGGCATCCCTTCACGCAGATGCGCGACTGGGAGGCCGAACAGCCTCTTGTTATCGAAAAGGCCAGGGGGTGCTGCCTCTATGACACCCTCGGCAACAAATATATCGACGGTGTCTCGTCTTTGTGGGTAACGGTGCACGGCCACCGGAAGAAGGAGATAGACGATGCGGTAAAGGCCCAGCTCGCAAAGGTCGCGCATACGACATTCCTCGGGCTGTCCCACCCGCCCGCGATAGAACTTGCAAAGCGGCTCGCCGGCATCGCGCCTGCGGGCTTATCAAGGGTATTCTATTCCGATAACGGCTCAACCTCCGTCGAGATAGGCGTCAAGATGGCCTTCCAGTACTGGCGTCAGACGGGCAGGCCAAAGAAGAATAAATTCCTGACGCTTAAAGAGGCCTACCACGGGGACACCATCGGTTCGGTATCGCTCGGCGGGATGGACCTGTTCCACGAGATATTCCGCCCGCTGCTGTTTAATACGATAAAGGCACCCGCGCCGTACTGCTACCGCTGCGGCCTGACAGACGAGAGGCCGTGCGGGAGCGAGTGCATCGGCGAGCTTGAGGCCATAATGCGGGCAAACAAGGACGAGCTTGCGGCGGTAGTGATGGAGCCGCTGGTGCAGGGCGCGGCCGGGATGCTCGTCCAGCCTCCAGGGTTTTTGAAGCGAGTCCGCGCGCTTTGCGACGAACTGGACATCCTGCTTGTGTTAGATGAGGTTGCGACGGGGTTCGGGCGCACGGGCAGGATGTTCGCCTGCGAGCACGAGGGCGTTTCTCCTGATATATTATGCGTCGCAAAGGGCATTACAGGCGGCTACCTGCCGCTTGCCGCCACGATCACAACCGAAAGAGTATACGAGGGTTTCCTCGCGGACTATACAGAGTTTAAGACCTTCTTCCATGGGCACACCTATACGGCGAACCCGCTCGCCTGCGCGGCGGCGCTCGCCAGCCTCGATATATTCGAGAACGAAAAGACGCTCGAAAAACTCCAGCCGAAGGTTGAGTTCTTACGAATCGAGCTTGAGAAGCTCGGCAGGATGCGCCATGTCGGCGATATCCGCGTCAGGGGCTTCATGGCCGGTATCGAGCTGGTAAAAAACAAGAAGACGGGAGAGGATTATCCCCCGGCCGAGAAACGCGGCCACAGGGTGATTATGGAGGCCCGCAACCAGGGTGTTATCGTCAGGCCGCTCGGGAATGTAATCGTGCTTATGCCGCCGCTGTCCATAAGCATGCCGGAGATCAGGAAACTTATTTCAGCCGTAAAAAAGTCCATTGCAAAGGTAACTGCCGATTGAATAAAAAGACCGGCGGGGCGGAGGTTTTTTCCTGGGCCCTGTACGACTACGCGAACACGATATTTTCGATGAATATCGTCTCGATGTACTTCCCGCTCTGGATTACGCACGAGATGGGCGGCGAGGACATCGATTACAGTATCGCGCTGTCGGTTTCGATGGTCCTTGCAGGCCTGTCCATGCCGGTGGTCGGGGCGGCAAGCGACAGGCTCAGGCGGAGGCTCCCGTTCCTTGTAGCCTTCACGCTCATCAGCGTAATTGCCACGGCCGCGCTCTTTATTTCAAACAGCTTGGTTCTGGCCCTGACAATCTTCGCCGTCGCAAACTTCGGGTACCTGACGGCCCTTGTGCCCTACGACAGCATGCTGCCGGAGGTGAGCCGGGGCCGGAGCGTCGGGATGGTCTCCGGGCTGGGAGTCGGCCTCGGGTATCTCGGCTCCATCGGCGGCCTGTTGATGGTCCAGCCGTTCGTGGATGCATCAGGCAGGGCGGCCTCGTTCATCCCGACCGCAGTCCTGTTCCTGGTCTTTTCGCTCCCGGTATTCCTTCTGGTGAGGGAGCAGGGAGGCGAGCCCAAAAAGCGGCCCCTCGACATCAGGAGGCAGTACAGGAAGGTATGGCTGACACTCAATAACACGCGCCGATATCCCGGCCTTTTGAGGTTCTTAATCGCGAATATAGTGTTCAGCGACGCGGTCAACACCATCATCGTGTTCATGTCCATTTACGCAAGCAAGGTTATAGGGATGGACGACAAATCCATCCGCACTTTCCTGATAGCATCGACGGTATTTGCGGCGGCCGGT
>DASXVI010000041.1:0-2283 GCA_036504315.1 Nitrospirota bacterium | reverse complement strand
AGGGCGCATACTCGCTCCTGATTATGAGCGAAAAAGAAATGATAGGGGTACGCGACCCGAACGGTTTCAGGCCGCTCTGTCTGGGCAAGCTCGACGATGCATGGGTGCTCTCTTCAGAGACCTGCGCGCTCGACCTCATCGAAGCCAAGTATGTCCGTGATATCGAGCCGGGCGAGATGGTCGTAATAAACCGCGACGGCATTCAGTCCTACAAGCCGTTCCCGGCGGTAAAGCATTCCTGCTGCGTCTTCGAGTATATCTATTTCTCCCGCCCGGACAGCTATATCTTCGGCGAGAACGTAAACTTCATCCGCAAGATGATGGGGCGCAAACTTGCCGTCGAGCATCCTGTCGAGGCCGACCTTATCGTTCCGGTGCCGGACTCCGGCGTGCCGGCCGCGATTGGATATTCCGAGCAGTCGGGCATCCCGTTCGATGTCGCGCTCATCAGGAACCACTATGTCGGACGCACCTTCATAGAGCCCCAGCAGAGCATCAGGCACTTCGGCGTAAAGATAAAGCTGAACCCGGTCAAGAGGCTGCTTGAGGGCAAGAGGGTGGTGTTGGTGGACGACTCTATCGTGCGCGGCACGACGAGCCGCAAGCTCGTGAAGATGGTACGCGCGGCGGGCGCGAAGGAAGTGCATATGCGCATCAGCTCCCCGCCCACGACCTATCCGTGCTTCTACGGCATAGACACCCCGACCCGGCAGGAGCTTATCGCGGCCTCGCATACTGTAGAGGAAATCAGGCGCTACCTGACCGCCGACTCGGTAGGATACCTGACCCTCGACGGGTTGATGGACATCATCCCGAACTCCGAAAACAAGTTCTGTTCGGCGTGCTTCTCCGGGGATTACCCCGTCCCGTTCCCCGTGGAGATGACTACCCAACTGGGTCTTTTCGAGAAATAGAAGATGCTCTTTCGGGCCTTCTGCCTGCTTCAGCCGATAATTTTACTGAACCTCCTTTGGGGCAGCAGGACGGCGGATGCGGCGATATCGGCCCAGTTCGCCCTCTGGGTTATCCTCACCGCCCGGGGGGTGTCCTCCATGCGCAGCCAGATATTCGGCAAGGTACTCTACAAGGGGGACCCTGCCGCCAATTCCGTCGCGCTCACCTTCGACGACGGCCCGTCCGTTCCCTATACCTCCCGGACACTCGATATCCTCAAAGAACACGGCGTAAAGGCAACCTTTTTCGTAATCGGGAAGAATGTCGCCGCGCATCCCGAAATTGCAGGAAGGATGCACGATGAGGGCCACGAATTCGGCAACCACACCTACTCGCACCCATGGATGTTCCGCATAATATTTTCCGCCATCAGGAAAGATATCGAGCTTTGCCAGACGGAGATATCCCGGATAACCGGGAGCCGTCCGCGCTTCTTCCGTCAGCCCATCGGTATGAACAACCCCGGCGCTATGAAGGTTCTGGACGGGTTGGGGATGGTTATGGTAGGATGGCAGACTCGTGCATATGACGGCGTGGATGCGAGGACTGACGCCATAGTCCGGCGTGTCCTGGAAGGCGTCCGCCCAGGCGGGATAATACTGCTGCACGACGGCGTGGACGAGAAACTCGGCCTTGACAGAAGCTGCACCGTCGATGCGTTGAGAGAAATCATCCCGGCGCTCAAGGCGCGGGGATACAACTTCAAGACGGTCAGCGAACTGACCGGCATTGTTAATATGCAGCCGGTGCCGGGACAGGAGAAGTTTGTAAATGCGCATTAAATTCGTCGTACCCAAATGGTCTTCGCACAGCGTCTGGAACAGGCTTTATTTCAGGTTCCCGTTCCTGAGCACCGCGATGCTGACCGCGCTCACGCCGGAAGGGCACGAGATATCGGTGGTGGACGAGAACATGCGGCCGCTTTCATTCGACGATTCTCCCGACCTTGTCGCGCTTACGGTACTAACGCCGCTTGCCCCGCGCGCCTACCATATTGCGGATGAGTACAGAAGGCGCGGGGTGAAGGTGGTGATGGGCGGGTTCCATCCTACCTGGCTGCCGGACGAGGCGCTCGCGCACGCAGACGCGGTGGTCGTGGGCGAGGCCGAGAAGGTCTGGGCGCAGGTCGTCGCGGATGCGGAGGCAGGGGCGCTCAGGGAGATTTACAAATCGGAGACCAGGCCTGATGCAGCCGAGATTGCGGTCCCGGACCGCAAGCCCTGGGCCGACAACAAATATTTCTTTACCAACCTCGTCCAGACGACGCGCGGCTGTCCGTTCGACTGCAAGTTCTGCTCGGTCACGGCGTTTTACGGCGGGACATACCGC
>DASXVI010000040.1:0-3073 GCA_036504315.1 Nitrospirota bacterium | reverse complement strand
CGTCGAGAGGCTTCGCGTCGCCGTTACAAACTCCCTTCAGAAGGTCAAGCTTGCGCGCGACATTATGACCAGCCCGGTAATAACAATTCCGCAGACGGCAACGATGGCGGATGCAGGCGAAGCAATGACCCGGTACGGCGTGAATGTGCTGCCGGTAGTTCAGACGCGCAAACTGAAGGGTCTGGTCACCCGCGAGGTAGTCCAGCGGGCAATCCATCACGAGCTTGGCGGGCGGCCCGTGACGGAGTTCATGTATACCGATTACCGCACCGTGGCGCCGGATACCCCATTTCGCAGCGTTGAGGAAATAATGATCCGGCACACGCAGAGGTTCCTGCCTGTTATCGAGGACGAGCGGGTTATCGGCGCGATTACCCGTACTGACCTCCTGCGGGCCCTGCACGAGAACCTGGAGCAGAGGCCGAGTCTGGAGGAGCTTGAACCCATCAGGGACGGAGAGTTCGGAAGGAAGCTTCTGAACATGATGCAGGAGCGGCTTCCGAAGGAAACTATGGCCCTGCTGCGCGAGATTGGACAAATCGCGGACGATGCCGGGATGCCGGTGTTCGTCGTCGGCGGGTTTGTGCGCGACCTGCTTGTAGGCACGCCGAACCTCGACCTTGACATAGTCGTCGAGGGACAGGGCATCCAGTTCGCGAAGATATTCACCGAGAAGCACGGCGGGCGTATGCGCTCGCACCAGAAGTTCGGCACTGCCGTAGTGATGATGCCGGACGGCACAAAGTTCGATGTCGCGTCGGCGCGGACGGAGTTTTACGAGTACCCGGCGGCGCTCCCGACCGTCGAGATGGGCTCAATAAAGAAGGACCTCTACCGGCGCGACTTCACAATCAACGCGCTTGCGATAAAGCTGAACAGCCACAATTTCGGGGAGCTGATCGACTTCTTCGGCGGACAGCGAGACCTGAAGGAAAAGACGATCCGCGTGCTGCACAACCTGTCGCTCGTAGAGGACCCGACACGGGCGTACCGTGCGATACGGTTCGAGGTGCGGATGGGTTTTACGATATCGCGCCATACGCAGAACCTGATAAAAAACGCGGCCAAGATGGAGCTGTTCCACAGGCTTGCCGGAAGCCGCGTTTATACCGAGCTTGTCCTTATCTTCAAGGAGACCCAGCCGCTCGACACCATGCGGAGGCTGGACGACTTCGGCCTGATAAGGTTCATACACCCGAAGCTGAAGTTCGGCCGCGATATGGAGTCTTACTACAAGAACATAGGCGAGACGCTCGCGTGGTTCCGGCTCACATTCCTGAATATCGAGGCCGATACCTGGCTGACATACTTTATGGCGCTCGCGGACCTGCTGCCGGACAGCGACCTGGACGACATGATAAAAAGGCTCAGTATCCCGGAGCGGTATTCAAAGAGAATCATGCTTGCCAAACGCGAGGGGAACACGGCGCTCTCCGTGTTTTACAAGAACCCGGAGCTGTCGCCGTATAGCGTGTACCAGAAGCTGAAAATCATGCCGGTGGAAGCCCTGCTGTTTATGATGGCAAAAGCGCGGACGGAGCAGGCGAAAAAGAACATATCGCTATATCTGACCCAGTACCGCGAGACCGAGGCCATCCTGAAAGGCAAGGATTTGATGGCCCTGGGCCTGAGAGCCGGGCCGGGTTACAAGCAGGTTCTCGAAGGACTTCTGGAGGCGAAGATGGACGGACTTCTTGAGACGCGCGAAGACGAGGAGAGGTTCGTAAAGAGGCGCATTGCAGAGATACAACCGAATGATTAATTCTTTATAGTCAACTCAGGCCGCCAAGCTCATATTGAATGATTACGATGGCGGCAAGCCCCGCCGTCTCAGTCCTTAAAATCCTCGGGCCGAGGGACACGGGAATAAAACCTGCTTCCTCAGCCTTTTTCACTTCGTCCTCCGTCAAGCCGCCTTCCGGTCCGATGAGTACGGCAACAGCGATAGGGCCTGCGGGCGTGCCGGAGAGAATCAGTGACGGGCCTGCGGTCCTACCGTCAGCCGGAGTGAGATCGTTCGCATCCACCCCGCAACCGCGACCGGAAGCATCGCGCTCAACATCTCCCTCCTCTTGACGGCAAGACCGCAAGCCAGGATTATCTTGACTACAAGACCGCAGGCCAGCGAACACATCCTGCAAGCTCCGCGCCTTCTCGCCCTCATAGGGCAAAATCTTCAACTGCGCTCCCGCAGTTATTTTGAGGAACTCGTCGAGGTCCGCGTATCCGGGAACCTCCGGCACATCCACCCGCCCGCACTGCTGGGCCGCCTCGGTCGCAATCCGGCGCAGACGATCGAGCTTGCCGCCGTCCTCCGGCCGCTTGACGGACCGCTCCATAATGACAGGCACCACGGACGACACGCCAAGCTCGGTCGCCTTCTGGATCACCATTTCGAGCTTTTCGCCCTTTGGCATACCCTGGCCGAGGACAATTCGTATGCTGCCGTTACCCGCTTTTTCGGTAACGGAAATAATGCGAAGTTGGGCTGATTTTGTGCTGAGGCGGGTCAACTCCGCATTATATTCGCGCGAGCCGTCGAACATGGTAACGGCATCGCCCGGCTTCATACGAAGCACCCGGAGGAGGCGTTTGGCCTCTGACTCCGGGAGCGTCGCAATACCGTCTATAATGCATCCACGCTGGATGAAAATGCGCGCCATTACTATTTTTCCGCCACGGTGAACAGTTCTTTCACTTTATCCCAGAAACCGGCGCTCATCGGGTGTTCGTTGTCGCCGGATAAGCTCGCGAATTCTTCCAGGAGTTCCTTCTGCTTCTTCGTGAGGTTTGTCGGGGTCTCCACGACTATCTTTACGACAAGGTCGCCAAGCCCGTGTCCACGGACATTTGCGATGCCTCTGTTCTTCAGCCTGAACACCCTGCCGGTCTGCGTCCCCGCCGGTATCTTGACCTTCTCTTTGGCGGTCAGGGTCGGGACTTCAATCTCGCCGCCGAGCGCCGCCATGACAAAACCTATCGGCACTTCACACCAGATATCGTCTTCCTCGCGGGTGAATATCGGATGCTCGTTCACCGTTATAACTATAAACAGGTCGCCGGCCGGGCCGCC
>DASXVI010000039.1:0-3090 GCA_036504315.1 Nitrospirota bacterium | reverse complement strand
GAGCAACGGTGCTGGCACGTCCAGCGCCGCCGTAGTTGCGGGCTCGAACGGGAAACCGCCGAGCCGGTCCACCGGCAGGTTGAACAGGAAATGGTGCATCACGGTGTTCCCGACCGCAAACAGCTCGCGCACCTGACGGTTTTCAATACCCGCGTCCCGGCAAAGTTCGTCCAGCATCGCGTTGACGAGCCCGACAAGCGCACCCCTCAGTTTTTCGTAGCCTCCGGGCCTGCCCGCAAAATCCACCCGGCTCATAATATCCTCGCCGAACTGCGTCTGCGGGTTTGCGTGCGATACCGAAGCCACGACCTCCCCTTTGCCGAAAGAGACGAGCATCCCGGCCACGGTGGTCGAGCCGATGTCGAACGCCGCGCCATAGGCGTCCTCAAAGCCGGGCCGGATATCGACCTCCACATCCCTCGATATGCCGGACTTTGTCGCTATCTGTTTGAATGTAGTATTATCGGGCGGTATTAAAACGGAAATGTCCCCTTCGGGGATTGTTGTGCAGGCGAGCCTTTCACCGGGGGCTGGATTTTTGCCGAGAAGGAGGAATTCGCCCGCAGCGGGTGGAGATGCCTGTCCTTCTATGATAACTTTGCACCTGCCGCATATTCCCCGGCCCGAACATGGCGACGCGATAGCCTCGCCAAGCCTTGCGGCCGCTTTCAATATCGACTCGCCTTCCTGAAGCTCGCCCCTCAAACCGGAGGGCTGAAATACTATCCTTGGCAAAATTTGGCCCTGGTATGGGTTATTGCTGTTCCGCCCCGCCGTCAACCGGTTCGAGGCCGCCTTCCTTCAACACCTTGTTCAGCCTGTCCCGCACCTCGCCGGACATATCCCCCTCAGGGTTATAATACAGGTACCTGTCGTATGCGCGGGCGGCTTCCTTGTACTTCTTCAGGTTGGCATAGGCGTTCCCCATGATGAAGTACGCCTCGACCATGTTCGGCTCAAGGGACACGGCCTTCTTTGCCTCGTCCACGGCCTCGTTGTAATAGCTCTGGCGCAGATAAATCCCGGCAAGGTTGTTGTGCGCGACCGCCATCGGCTTTTGGGACAGCGCCGTCTTGAACTCCTCCACCGCCCTTGCGACAGAGCCGCGCGAATAGAGCGCTACGCCCAGGTCCGCATGCGCTTCGGGATAATCGCGCCGAAGAGTGACTGCCTTGCGGAACGACTCTATGCTCTTGTCGAAAAAGTCCTGGCGTTTCTTGCTGTCCCGCTCCTCCGCGCCAAGCACGCCGTAGACAAGGCCCATGTAATAGCGGCCCTCCGGGAGCGACGGGTTTAATTCTATGGCCTTGGCAAGGGTCTCGCGGGCCTGTTCGAAATCGGATTTTTTATAATACACAAAGCCAAGGGTCGCATACGCGTCCGCATAGTCCGGTCGAAGCTCGATGGCCTTGCTCAACTCCGTTATCGCCCCCTCGAACATATCCTGCTTCGCATAGCAGTTGCCTATCCCCAGGTGCGCTTCCTTATCTTTGGGGTCTTCGTCAAGCGCCAGCAAATACTGGTCTATTGCATCGTTATACTTGGCCTGCTTGTAGTAAATATCGCCAAGACGGGTCTTCGTGCCGCGAAAAGACGGGTCAAGCTCCTGTACGCGTTTAAGCTCGTATATGGCCCCGTCGAACTGCTTTAACGCTATCAGGGATTTGGCATGGAGAAAGCGCACCTGCACATCGTCGGCATCCATCTCGAGCAGGCTCTTGTACATCTTCTCCGCGCCCGCCGCATCGCCTGCGGACAGTGCGGCGTCCGCCTTGGCCAGCACCAGCTTGTACGATGCAAGGTCGCGGTCGGTCTTCTCGATATCGAGCGTGGCCTTCGGGAGCGACATCTCGCCGCTCCGGGTCTTTATGATGACCTTGTCGCCCTCGAAACGATGGGACTGGACTTGCATTGTGGAGCCGTTGTCGAAATAGACGAGATATGCGTGCGCGGGCACGGCAGACGCGGGCGACAGCAGGGCCGCCGCCGCGATAAACGGGAGCAATGTTTTTGCGTGTATCATGTTGCCTTCTCTGCCGGACGGCGAAGGCTCCTACTTTACCTTCGTGCCCGGCGCGATATCGCCGTCAAAACCCGCGAGCTGCAGGTCGTCCACGCTGCCCGCCGCGAGCACCATGCCCTGGGATTCGATTCCCATGAGCTTGGCGGGCTTGAGGTTTGCCACAATTACAACGGTCTTTCCGACAAGCGCTTCCGGTGAATAGGCCTTGCCTATCCCGCCGACTATCTGCCTGACTTCCGTCCCGATGTCTATTTTCATCTTGATGAGCTTGTCGGACTTCTCGACCCGCTCGGCTTCGAGCACCTTGCCCGTGCGCAGGTCCACTTTCATGAAGTCGTCTATCTTTATCGTGCCGTCCGACACTAAAGTTCCCTCGCTAACCTTCTCAACCGGCTTTGTTGCTGCCGGTTTCCCCGCCGCCTTTGCCTCAGCCGCCTCGCGTTTCGCCTTTACCTGCTCCGTCTCGATGCGCGGGAAAGGGGCCGGGCCGGTCTTTACAGCCGCGCCCTGCGGGAAGCTGAAGAAGAGTGCGCCGGTTTCGACCTTTTTGCCTTCGCTCAGGAAATACAACCTCTCGTCGGCATCTATCCTGACAGCGGACAGGCTCGCCGTCTCGCCCAACTGCTCCCAGATAACCTGGGTCTTGCCCGGCATCACCGGGAACAGCATCACGCAGGCGGCGCGCACAACAGAGGCCGCGATACGAAGCACGGAGTCGAGCCTTGCCGCATCCTCCGCCGATTCGCTCTTTGCGAGGACCCAGGGCGCGGCCGAGTCTATCATTTTGTTCGCCTGCCCTATGACACCCCACACTGCGGCCAGGGCCTCGTTGAACGCGAACGCGTCCATCTTTTTCGAGTAGAGGTGGAAAAGTCCTTTTAAAAATTCATAAACCTCTGCTTCGGTATGCTGAAGGTTATCCGGCATGGCGGGTATGCTTCCGCCGCGGTACTTCCCTATCATGCTGACCGTGCGGAAGTGCAAATTGCCGAGGTCGTTGGCGAGGTCGGAGTTAATCCTGCCTGTCATCGCCTCGCGGGAGAAATCGCCGTCGAGCCCGAATGAGG
>DASXVI010000038.1:0-2689 GCA_036504315.1 Nitrospirota bacterium | reverse complement strand
GCACGCCGGAACCGGCATCCGCCGCCGTACCCGTTACGGTGCAGGCCGCGCCGCTCACCGTTGCGCTTGCCGCCGGGGCTGTTATGGACGATGACGGGAAGCTGCCCTCGATGGTTACCGTAGGTCCCGGATTGGGTGCCTCGACATTGCCCGCGAGGTCGGTCGCCCTTGATAATATAGTATAGCTGCCGTCGAGAGGCAGGGTCCACAGATACGACCAGTTCTCCTTGCCTCCGGCGAGCTTCCAGCTCGCTCCGCCGTCTATCGAGACCTCGACCTTCCTTATCCCCGAGTCCGGGTCTGCGGCGCTGCCTGTAACCATGCATGTCCTGCCGACTATGAACCCGCCGTCTTGCGGAGCGGTTATCGCCGAAGAAGGAATCGTCGTCTCGACCGTAACGCTTTTTATGACTGCCGTGATGTTCCCCGCACCGTCTTTCAACTGCGCATATACGGTATTTTCGCCTTCCATTAAAGTCCAGGCCCAGCTGGCCGAGAAGGAGTCCCAGGGCACGCCTTCGAATGCGCCGTCGCCGCTTACCCTGGCCTCAGTTATCCCGCTTATGTCCTGCGCGTGGAAATGCAGGGTCGCATCAACGGTATTGGTAAAGGCCCCGCCGGAGTTTATGGTCATTATGTCGCCGGCAAACCTGGCGACGAAAAGGTCTTCCTGCCCAGTGTTCGTATTACCCTCAAGCCCTCCCTTGGTGCTGCCAGCTGTGTACAGTCTGCCGTCCTCATCGATGGCAATGCAGTTCGCCTCATCCTCCGACGCGCTTCCTCTCTGCTGTGTCCACATCAGATTTCCGTCTACGTCGTATTTCGATACGAAATAGTCGAAGTCCCCGGCGTTTGCCTTGCCGTCCAGCCAGCCTTTTGTATATCCGGCGACATAAATAAAACCTCCCGGGTCATAAGATATCCCGAGCGCGCGGTCTTCATGGTAACCCGCCGAGCTCACCTGCCTGGCCCAGAGTTGTTCTCCGTCTGGGCTATATCTGGTCAGATACAGGTTTGCATTCGCGCTGCCCTCGTATCCGTTGCAGGTCCAGCCAGCCGTGTAGACGTTGCCGCTGCCGTCCGCAACGACACCCTGTCCCTTTCTGTTATCAGGCGGGAATTCGGGCCTGTTGTCCTTCGCCATCCATATGCGCCTGCCGTCCGGCCCGTATTTTACGACGGCCAGGTCCCAGTTGCTGAAGCCCGTCATGTAAAAGTTTCCTGCGGCGTCCGCGGAAGCACCGATGGCATTGTCCCAGTATTGCTCGCCCATCTCCTGGGTCCAGAGCTTGTTGCCGTCCCTGTCGTATTTTATGGCGAACATGTCGCCGTCCCCGGCGTTTACGCATCCGTCTATAGAACCGGTCGTATAACCGGCGATAAACACTTCGCCGTTGTTGCCGGCCGTGACGGTATTGACGATATCGTCGGCCGTGGAACCTGCCTGCCGCGTCCAGAGCTTGTTGCCGTCCGTGTCGAATTTCACCAGGAAGGCGTCCTTGCCCCCCAAGACCGCGCAGCCGTCCAGGCTACCAAGTACGGTCCCGGCCACATACACTCCGTCCTGCGCGGCCGCCACACCCGCCACATCCGAAACCGTCCACATCTGCTTCGTCCAGAGCCAGTTGCCTGACTGGTCGAACTTCGACAGGAAAAGCTCAACGGCGCCGGTGGGGTTACTGTTGCCGTCGAGCTGTCCGCGCGATGTCCCAGCCGTGTAGACATTGCCGGCCGCGTCCACGGCCACGCCCTTGGCGATGTCGTCCGCCGTCGTTCCCCTCTGGCGGGTCCAGACAAGCGTGGATGCGGAAGGTCCTGCGTTGTCCTGTACGACGGCGGCCTCCGCAAACGGGCTCTGCGGGTTGCCGGCAACATCAATTGCCCTGGCCTTTATCGTCGTGTTTCTTTCACCTGCCGGAATAGCCCATGCATAGCTCCATGCGGTTGTCCCGGAGGCGGCTTTCCATGTCGCCCCGCCGTCCGTCGAGACCTCCACCCTGCCAACGCCCGAGCCTGACCCGTCCGTGGCGGTCCCGGTTACGGTGCAGGCCGGGCCGCTTATCGTCGCCCCGTTTGCAGGATAGGTAATCGCGGCCACCGGACGGGTCCTGTCGGCGATGACGGTTACCCCGGCTCCGGGCAGTTCTACCGCGCCGGAGTTCCTCGTCGCCCTGGATTTTATCGTGAACTGCCCGTCCACAGGCAGGCTCCACTGGTATGACCAGGCCGTAGTCCCCGAGGCGGCATACCATGTGTTCCCGCCGTCAAAGGACAGATCAACCTTCTGTACCCCGGAACCGTCGCCGTCCACCGCGCTGCCCGTGACCGTAAAGGTCGAGCCGGACAAAAGCGCGCCGCCCACCGGGCTGTTTATCGACGAAGAAACGGCGCCCGCGCCGTAAAGGGAAATCGTGTCGGTGTATGTCGGGGAAATATTGCCGAGGCCATCCTTAAACTGGGCGTACACGGTCTTAAGGCCGTTCCCCCCGCTCAAAGTCCAAGCTTTGCTCGCCGCATAAGTCTCCCAGGGTTCTGTATCGAAAACCCCGTCGTTGCTGATGCGCATCTGGCCCACGCCGTTTCTGTCCTTTGCCGAAAGCTTGAGCGTTACCGATGCGCCAGAGGTTGTGGCTGCGCCGGAGTTGATGTCCACCGCGCCGGGAGGCATCTTTACCAGTGCAAAATCCGA
>DASXVI010000037.1:0-2101 GCA_036504315.1 Nitrospirota bacterium | reverse complement strand
AGAGCGGTCAGGCCCCGGAAGCCCCATGAGTGGTATAGGTCTATGAAACCGAACTGCTTGAGCCTAATGTAATTTTCCTGGCCGTATTTCTGTATATAGACAAGCGGGTCCTGCGCCTGCGGGACGACCGTACCTAATATCGACACCACCGCAAGGACTATCAGGAGCACCACGGCGAGCCGCAGCGACGAGAACAATGATGCGAAGATTTCGAGCAGTTTTTTCATTTTACTTTATGTCGTTAAATTTCTTGAGCGTTATATCGACGCCGGAAACGAACCCGCCTTCACTTACCGTTACTGCGGCGCCCCGTTTCCCGTCGTATCTGCCGTACGGCTCGTCCGGTTTCGGGACTCCCATGAACCCGGTCCGGGCCCCGATGTAATATGTACCCTGCTCCGCGATGTTCAGCACATACCCGCCGTCCTCGCGTGTCCATTCCGATACATAATCGGGCTTGCCCGCCATCCTCGGGTTTTTATACGCGAAGGCGTACGCGCCCTTTTTGGGGCTGCCGTCCCTTTCGATTATCAACCCTTTCATGCCCTGCACGCCGGGCTTGCCTGGGAAGACGCCCAACAGCATATTCCCGGTCATCACGCCCAGTTTCAGGTCGGCGCGCGCATACTTGCCCGCCGAAACCTCTATCGGCCCGGCCGGGTCACGCGAATAAAGGTCGCCCTTCTGCAGGCCGCCGGATATGCTGCCCGAGGCGCGCTTCCTCGCCACCGCGAAATACTTTCCGGGCGGAAGCTCCGTGATGAACTTTCCGTCCGCACCCGTTGGCTCCGCCATAAAATCCGCCGGCCCCCGGAAGCGTTTGTCCGGGTCGGTATAGAAATATACATCGGCGCCCTCGACCGGCACGCCGTCTTCATGCGTGATGATGCCTTCCACCCCGCCCGGGCCGGGCTCACCGGTCTGGACACTTTCCGCGAAGGCTGCTCCCGCCCAAAGGGATAACGCCAGAAGGACCGCAATAAAATATGCCGCACTCGAAATCGGTTTTGCCATCTTGCCCTCATGCGACAAGAGGCAGGGGACTGGCCGCCTGCCTCTGAAGTTTCCAAAAATTAAACCGGCATGCTACCTGTAGAGGTTGTAAGGGTATATCATCGCCCCGTGTTCGTCACGGTATTTGTACCTGTTCCCGGTGATGTTTTCGAGCGCTCTCGCAGACCACTCTCTTACATAAGGGTCCTGGTCGCTGTCCATAATCTTTGTAAGAGGGTCTACCGCGTCCAGCGCCGCCAAAGTACCAAGTGATATAGTCGCGTTGACGCGGGTCATCATGTTCGGGTCGGTCAGCGAACCTATCAGCGAGGCTATACAGTCGTGCGTGCCCGCAGTCCCGAGTGCAAGCACGGCGGCGGAAGCGACGTCTTGGTTGTCGTCCTTCAGCCTCTTGACGAGCGGCTGCTCGGCGCTTTTATCCTCTATAATGCCCAATGCGCGGGCCGAAAATTTTCTGGTGTCGTCGTCCTTGCTGTCGAGCGCGGCGATAAGGGCCGGCACGGACGGTCCGCCAATACTGATAAGCGCGCGGGTGGACTCCTTCTGGAGCGCGTCGTTCTTGATGGAAAGGCATCCTATCAGCGGGACGACCGCCTCTTCTGCCTTTATCTTTCCGAGCGCCCATGCCGCGACATACCGCCTGTGTTTCGAGTTTGCAAGCATATCGAGCAGCGGCTTCACGGCGCGCCTGTCGCCTATGTCTCCAAGCGCTGCCGCGGCATATTCCTTGACATCGGCGTCGCTGTCCCCAAGCGTCGCCAAGAGCTGCGGCACGGCGGGCTCGCCTATCGTAACAAGCCTCTTATACGCCTCATCGCGCTCCTTGCGCGCACCTGTCCTCAGAGTCTCCACGATGCCCTTGACCTCGACTGACGGGTCGAGCGGCTGCGCGACCTGCTGGCCCTCCGGCTCAACACCCGGAGACGGCTGCATGGTTGCGGCCTTCTGCGAAGCGCAGCCGGAAATTATGACAACGGCCGCAGCAACGATACCGGCCCGTAGGACTATGCTAAAATCTGAACGCGACATCAGCCCTCCTTAAAAAGATTGCCTTCGGCACGGGACTCGCCCCGGCTCGTTATATTTA
>DASXVI010000036.1:0-2528 GCA_036504315.1 Nitrospirota bacterium | reverse complement strand
GACCTTCTGCTGGTGAAAAAGTCCGGCGGCTGGAGGATGAAGGATTTCTTCGTCTACGCCCCGCTTCCTGTAATCCTCGCGCTGTATATGCTTATTAAACAGCAGCTCGCTGGATACTCGACTTTATTCTCGATGCCGATGTCGCGGCTCACATATTTTATGACAGAGCTAAAGGTATTCCTGGTCTACCTTCGGGTAATATTCCTGCCGACCGGACAGAACGCGGACTATGCGCTCCTGCCGGACCCGGGCCTCGGTCTCGTCAAGCTCGTCTCGGTCGCCATAATGGCGGGTGCGGTGTACCTTGCATGGAAGTTCAGGAAGGCATATCCCGTTCAGGTCTTCTTCGGGCTGTGGTTTCTGTGCGTGCTCGCCCCGGAATCCACAATTTTCCCGATAACCGATGTCGCGGTCGAGTACCGCCTGTACCTGGGGCTTGCGGGCCTGTCCGCGCTTGCCGTGATTGCGCTTCACGGGATGGTTGCTTCGCCCAGGTTCAGGATGGCCGCTGCTGTATCGGTGCTCGCCCTGTTTGCCATATTGACGCTGAACCGCAACACCGTCTGGGCCGATTTTTATACCTTCTGGAACGACGTTGCAAAGAAATCCCCGTATTCGGCAAGGGCGGAGGAAAACCTCGGCGTATCGCTCGCGATGGCGGGAAATTACCAGGACGCGCTCGGGCATTTCGGGAAATCGCTGAAACTCAACCCGGCCCCTGAGCAGCTTGACAAAATTTACAACAACCTCGCTATAATCTATTACAGGCAGGGGATGACGGAAATGGCCATGCAGTATTTTCAGAAGGCGGCCGAGAACAACCCCGACCGGCCAGAGGGTTATACCAATTTGGCAAACCTCTATATAGAACAGGGCATGTACTCGCAGGCGGTCGAGACGCTCCGGAAGGCGGTAAAGGTGAACCCGAACTTTGCCGAGACTTACCTGAAACTGACGGAGGCGTATTCGCGGATGGGGAATACGGCGGAGGCCGTAGAGGCGGCCGGAAATGCGCTCCGGTGCGCCCCTATGAGCTCCACCGCGTACCACAATATGGCTATGATGGACAGGATGGCCGGCCGGATACCGGATGCAATCCAGTATGAGCAGAAGGCGATAGATCTGGCCGCAAACAGCCAAGAGTTGTCTCAGGCGGAGCAGGGTATGAACATGCTCCGGGGCGGCAGGTAGGGGGCTCGGCCCGTATTCAGGAAAATGATAAGAAGATGACGGCTTGGGAGTTGTCGTGAGCATTAATTATAAAAAATAGTTACTATATTTTTGGGTTGACTTTTTTCCTGCCTTCAATTAGCCTTTAAGTATCAGTTTTTCAAAAGAAGCCTCACGATAAAACACAGTTTTAAATCCGCCCTCCCGCTCCCGTGGAATTTTCCCGCGGGCCCGTTTAAATGGCCGTAAAGAAATCGGAGCGCGCAAATGGATGACATTTCAGTCAAGGAAATCCTGGATTACGCGAAGATAAACGAAGACAACGCACGGATGTTTTATCTTCAGGCGGCGGAGCACGCGAGCTTGGAAAATGTCCGCGCATTCCTTCTTTCTCTCGCGAAGGAGGAGCAGAGGCACCTCGAAAAACTGACGGAGCTTGAACGGATTATCGAGCGGGGCGAACCGATACCGGCGCCGTCTGACCTGGTAAAGCCGCTCGGCTATGCCGAGTATCTGGGCGAGATAAAGATCGATGCGGACGCAAACTATCAGGAGATACTCCGCGCCGCGATGGCAAAGGAACGCGAGGCGCTCGAATCTTACAAGAAGTATTTTAACCTGGTAGACAACAACAAGGCCAAGGACCTGTTCCTGCTCCTGGCCAATGAAGAGAGCAGGCATCTGAGGCATTTCGAGGAGCGCTTCGACGA
Source organism: Nitrospirota bacterium (assembly GCA_036504315.1). GTDB lineage: Bacteria > Nitrospirota > JACRHJ01 > JACRHJ01 > JACRHJ01 > DASXVI01. The sequence goes on along the minus strand of DASXVI010000036.1, from coordinate 648 downwards.
TTTTATGCGCGAGATAGAGGAATAAATATCCGTCCTACAACAAAGCGGGTGAATAGAGCAATGAGCAAGATACTTGAAAAAATTGAATGGTCTACAGAAGAGCCGAGGATTACCGAGTTTGTCCTGGACTGCCCGGAGATTGCGCGGGCGCACCGCGCAGGCCAGTTCGTCATAGTCATCCCGAGGGAGGGCGGCGAGAGGATACCGCTTACGGTCGCGGCAAAGGACGAGGCGGCAGGCACCATAAATATCCTCTTTCAGGAAGTTGGCGCATCCACGATGATGCTCGGTGCCCTGAAGAAGGGTGACAGCGTCGCGCATATTGCGGGCCCGCTGGGCAAGCCCACTCATGTCGAGAAGTTCGGCACGGTCGTCTGCATAGGCGGCGGCATCGGCATTGCCCCGGTCCATCCTATCGCGAAGGCGATGAAGGACGCGGGCAACCGCGTAATATCCATACTCGGCGCGAGGAATAAGGGTCTCCTGATTTACGAGGACAGGATGAAACTCGCATCGAGCGAGGTCCGCATCACGACGGACGACGGCTCATACGGCAGAAAGGGCTTCGTCACCGACGAGCTCAAGAGGATAATAGAGGAAGAAAATATTCCTGTTGATATGGTAGTCGTCATAGGCCCGCCGATAATG
>DASXVI010000035.1:0-6431 GCA_036504315.1 Nitrospirota bacterium | reverse complement strand
GCGGCAGGCTGAACAGTATCGTGTCCGGCTGGAGCCAGATTACGGCCACGGCTATAATGAAGGTAATAAAGGCGACGATGGTAAACCAGAGCCGGTAGTAGGCCTTCATCCTCGCATCGCCTACGCGCGCCCGCACGAACTCCTTGAAGCGGGCCGACACGGTGAGGCTGTGGATGGCCGCGAACAGGATAAACACGATGGCGGTAACGGTTGCCGTCTGCATGAAGAGAGCCCCCCTGTCTTAGGAAATAATACAGCAGGCCGTCGGGCATGGCAAGGCAAAAGCCGTTTGCAATATACAGGATAGCGGGTATATTTGTAAGAATAACCGCGACTATGAGGAGGTAGCCAAATGATAAGGACCGGAGAAATGGCGGAAGAGAGCGGCACATATGAGTGCGATTCCTGCGGGCACGAGATGCGTTTTCTGAAGGGCCAGAATGTCCCGGCCTGTTCGGAATGCGGGAACATAACCTTTAACGAGCCAGGCGAGCTGGCGGCGTAGTTGTTAACCGCCGGATTTGTTTTCAACCCCCACCCTTTATCCCTCCCCCGTACCAGGGGGAGGGAACATTGCTGTTCCCCCTCTTAAGATAAGAGGGGGGCAGGGGGCGTTATGACAGGCCTGAAATCGGTTTGATGGACTGCAAATTCGTACCGTCCCGCCCAAATAAAAGGGCCGACACACGGGTCGGCCCCTACATAAACTAATCTCTGTATTTTACCCCAGCCGCACCGGCAGTTCGCCCATGAAGAATATCTCGCCCGCAAACGCGCGGCAGGCGGCGTTCTGCATAGCCTCGCCCGGGTCGTACGCCGCGACTACATACTGCGCGTCCATGAAGTTCTTCAGGATGTACGGACTGCCGAACGATACCGCGACGCTCCTGCGGTTGCGCGCGATGAGCTGGCGGCCAAGCTCTGCCAAGTCTTCCGATATCCCTGAGTGGCCCTTGCCTGCAGACACCTTCGAGAAGACGGATACGATAACAACCGCCGCGTCCTTCGCGCTTGCCATGGCTTTGGCCTTGAGCTTGGCGGCATCCGTTCGGGTGATGAACATATTTTCGACGTTCTTGTGCTTGCGGGCGAGCGTCGTCCGAAGCGTCATACCCGCCCTCTTGTCGCCATCGTCCTCCAGGACGAAATGCGCGACCTTGCCCGGAAGCTCCTTCAGGGACGGGAATGCGCCAGCCGCCTTTACAAGCGTAAGCGCCCGCTGGGCTACCGCATCCGCAATGTCCTGGTTCTTGCGAAGGAGCGGCACGACCTGCTTGTCGGAGAGCTTGGAGGACTGGCAGTATTTCAGCTTGGCGCGGGTTATCCTGCCCGCGGCAGCGAATATCTCATCCTTGGTAAGTTCCCTTTTCTTCGCAATCTCCTCCAGCATCTTGACATAGCCCGCCGGGTCGGCCGGGTGCAGGAGTATATCTGCCTCGGCCTTTACCGCAAGCTTCGCGGCCTCAGGCGGGGGGTAATGCCCCTTGAGCGCTCCCATATCGAGGGCGTCCGTGAACACCAGCCCTTCAAAATTTGAGCGGTTCCGAAGCCAGCCGTGGGTTATCTTGTAGGACAGGCTCGCCGGAAAACCTGCCGGGTCGAGCGCCGGAACCTTCAGGTGCGCCGTCATCACGGCCTCCGCGCCTGCCATTATGCCCCGCCTGAACGGATATATATCCTCCTCTTCGAGGCTCTCCCTGTCCTTGTCTATCGTCGGCAGGTGTGTATGCGAGTCTATCTGCGCATCGCCGTGTCCGGGGAAGTGCTTGATGCAGGCCATAACCGGCAGATGGCCGCCCTGAAGACCTGCGACATACCGCTCGCCAAGGCCCGATACCGCGTGCGGCTCATCCGAGAACGCCCTTGTGCATATTATGGGGTTTGCCGGGTTCGAGTTTACATCGAGCACCGGGGAGAATACGACATGGACTCCTGCCGCCCGCGCCTCTTCCGCCACGCCTTCGAGCATATCCGACAGGATGCCAAGCCCGTCCCCGCTTCCGAGGTCGACCGAGGCCGCGACCGCCATCTGACAGGGGAATACCGTCGCGCCCTTTAGCTGCTGGCCCGCGCCGCGCTCCATGTCCGACCCTATCATCAAGGGGATTTTCGCCTTCGACTGGAGCTTGGCAAGCCCTTCGCGCACCTCCCAGAAGTCGCCCCCGAAGAGAATGAACCCGCCGACCCCGGCATCTACCAGCGCCTGGACCCCCTTCATGCATTCCTTGTCCTTGATGAGCTCGCCGTTTAGCCGCGGCATCACCCGTTGGGCGAGCATCTGGGCCGTGGACAAACTCTTTAATTCGAAGGCCATGTTCTCATTCCTCTCAGTAACACTAAAATCTCGGGTTTTTAAGGAAAACTTATCTTGCCGAGTATCGCTTTCGACTTCGCCCCGGTGGCCGCAGGGACATTGGAAGGCGTGCCGCACACCGTCTCGTTTGCCAGCACCGCAAAACACAGCGCCTCCCTGGCCTCCGCCGGGATACCCAACTCGTCCGACAGCAGTACCGGGACCTCCGGGAACCTCTCCGTTATCAAACTGACCAGAAAACCGTTCCGCGCCCCGCCGCCAGCCAGCACGAGCCTGTCCAGATTATGCTTCGGGAACACGAACCGCTCGTAGGCATCCCGTACGCTCCAGGCCGTCAGCTCCGTAAGCGTCCGTATTATATCCTCTTTACTGGCCTTCTGGTATTTCGCTACAAGCCGCTGGACCATCTCACGCCCGAACAGCTCCCGGCCTGTCGTCCTCGGCGGCTTCTTCTTGAAATAGGGCTCAAGCTGGAGTTCCCTGAGCATTTCCGGGATTAATTTCCCACTTCTCCCCAGTCTGCCGTCTCTATCATACCTACTCTTCCCACCGGAGAAAATCTGGGCCGCATCGTCTATCAGGGAACCCCCCGGGCCGGTATCAAAGCCCGTCGTGGCTGCAGGGTCGTCGCCAATTATCGTAACATTCGCCATCCCACCGATGTTCTGGATGGCGATGGTCTTGCCTTTTTGCCGGAAAAGCACCCAGTCGGCGTACGGCACAAGCGGCGCTCCGTGGCCACCTGCCGCGACATCCGCAGTTCGGAAGTCCGATACGGTCAAAACTCCCGTCCGCTTTGCGATAACCGCGGCCTGGCCTATCTGGAGCGTCGAACCGGGGCGGCCCTTCGCAGGCGGTATATGGCATATCGTCTGGCCGTGCGAGCCGATGATGTCTATCCCGGCAGGTGTCAGCCCAGCCTCGGCGACAGCCTTGAGGGCGGCCTTTGCGAAGACCTCCCCAAGCTCGAAATCCAGCGAACAGACAAGCGCCGTCGGGCCGTCGAAACTGGCCCGTATCCTGTCGCGGAGCTGTTTTGGGTAGCCTGTGAAGCTTCTGCCAATAAATTCGGTGCGGCATTTTGCGCCTGTGCCAAAAACCCTGGCAACAACCGCGTCCACGCCGTCGTGAGAAGTTCCCGACATCAGACCCACGACAATGCGCGACTTTTTCCGGGCTATGTCCCTGATATCGCTCACGCCAGCCTTTCCCGACAGACATTGTCCGCAGTATCCTGCAACAGCCTGAACTGCTCTTCCGTGAAAGGCTTTATGCCGCCGAAAGACAGATCCACCAGCCTGTCCGCAGGGCGGAAGCCCTGGAGCGTCAACCGTTCAGGCACCGCAGACGCCATCTCGCGGACGGCAGCCGCATCGTGCAGGCCTGGCACCATGGTCGCCCTGAAGAATAATTCTATCCCGCTACGGGAAAGCAGGGTTATGCTCTCTTTTATGGCGGCAATATCGGCTTTTACGCCCGCCGCCGCCGAATAGGCATCCTCGACAAGAGGGGCCTTGATATCCATAGCGGCTGCGGAAATCAGATTTTTTTCAAGTATTTCTCTTAGAATTTCCGGGCGGGAGCCGTTCGTGTCGAGTTTCACGGGTATGCCCCTCCTCTTGAATACATGGAGGAGGTGCATTATCCCCGCCGACACCGTCGGCTCACCACCGGTTATAACGACCCCGTCTATCCAGCCTGCCCGCGCGCCTATGGCTGCGAGCACCTCTTTTACGGGGAAATCTTCGAGTTCCTCAGGGCTTAGGACAAGCCCCGGGTTGTGGCAGAATGGGCAGCGGAAGTTGCAGCCTGGCAGGAAAACAACCGAGGCCATCCTGCCGGGCCAGTCCAGCAGGGAAACTTCAAGAAACCCCTTTATAAGGACCGCTTCACCGCCCATGGCGCGCATTATACATATTTTTTATCATTATTCAAAATAATTTTAAGTCCTTAAAATTGCATCCGCCATAAACCCTTGAAGTAAGAATAACATTGAATTTCTGAATAATTTGTTTATTATTAAAGGTATATGAGATACACGAGCTTCGTAAAGGACCAGAAGTATTTCCTCATAACCATATGCGCATGTTCCGTATATTTTGTGGTTGCCTGCCTCACGCCGGAGATTAACCATGTCTTCGAGCCCGGCACCTACCTCATGCTCCACGGGATGATCGAATCCGTAAGCATTGTCATTGCCTTGATGAGCTTCGGGATAACCTGGCACAGCTATCCGCAGGCCAAAAACGGACAAAATCTTTTCCTCGGCTGCGCCGTCCTCGCGGTAGGCCTGATGGATATCCTGCATACCCTCTCCTATCAGGGCCTGCCGGATTTCATCACGCCCAACACGGCCGACAAGGCTGCGAAGTTCTGGGTATTCGCAAGGTTGGCCGGCGGCGTGCTTTATGCCGCAGCCGCGTTTGTGGCTTTTGACAAGAAAAGTTCCATAAAACCCTTGACCCTGCTGTCCCTGGCCCTGGCGCTGCCGGTGGTTTCTTTTTTCCTTGTGATTTTCGGGGGCGGCCTCATCCCGTCGATGTTCTTGCCTGGCGAGGGCCTGACGCCTCTGAAAATCGGGCTCGAATATCTTGCAACTGCATTAAGGCTGGCTGCCGCGCTGCTCTTCCTCAGGCTTTACTTCAAGACCTCCGAAAAACACTTTCTGCTGTTTACGGGCGCAATGACGGTCTCGATATATTCCGAGCTTTTATTCACCATGTATAAAAGCCCCTACGACCTCTTCAACCTTGCGGGGCATATCTACAAACTCATAGCCTTTTTGTTTATCTACCTGGTGCTCTTTGCCACCTCCGTAAAAAAACCGTATACAGAGCTTGCGGCGGCCAAGAAGAAGCTCAGGGATTACACCAGTTCTCTCGAACTCAAGATCCGGGAGCGCACCCGCGATATCGCCTTGAAGAATTCGGAACTCGAAAACCTCAACAGGCTGAAATCGGAATTTCTTGCCATCTGCTCGCACGACATGAAGTCCCCGCTTCAGGCGAACCTGATCCTGCTCGAAGGCCTGCTCGAAGGGCTGGAAGGCGAACTCAGCCCGGAGCAGAGAAAGGTCCTGGAGGGGATAATTACAAACGAGGAGGAACTGCTCGGCCTTATCAGAAACCTGCTCGACTATGCCCGCAAGGACGAAGCAAGGGCAACCCTGAACCTGTCCGAGGTAGACGCCTGCGCCTTCCTCGAAGAATGGGCCGGAACGCATAGCATGATAGCCAGAAAGCGCGGCATAAACTTCAGTTCCAACGCCAAATCCCTTGAAGGGATGAAATTTTATTTCGACAAGTTCAAGGTCTCCCAACTGTTGGGCAACCTGTTTTCAAACGCCTTGAAGTTCACGCCAAACGGCGGAGATATAATGATACTCGCCTACCCCGCCGGGAAAGACAAATGGCTGACGGTGGACTTCTTCAATTCGGGCCCTGCCATACCCGCAGACAGGCTCAGCGCCGTTTTCGACAAATATACCACGAGCGGCGAAGCCGAGGGGACAGGCCTTGGCCTGAACATATGCAAGACTATTGCAGAGCAGCACGGCGGCGCGATATGGGCTGAAAGCGAAGAAGGCTCCGGGACCAAGTTCACCTTTACCTTTCCATCGGCGCCGAGGCCGCTTCCGGAATAAAAAAGGCGGCGCTTTCGCGCCGCCCCCAATCCCGCGGTCCTATAGTGCCGCAGGATTAACGGACAAAAGCAAGTGCGGACCTTACTTCCTCATGGCCCGGTACAACCCCGCGCCATGCGGATACCGGGTTTTCCTCCCGGTCAACCACCATCATCGTCGGGGTGGACATCACGCCGTAGAACGCGCCTTCGGCCAGCCCCTCGGCAGTACCCATGTGGTACTCGACCACTTTAACGCCCTCGGTCTTCAGGCGGCCGGCCAGGTCTTTCGCGGCCGGGCATTTCACACACCCATCCTTGATGAATACCTTAACAGAACACATGACCCCTCCCCCAATTGTCTCTGATAGGACAAGAAACCTCAAAGAGCCTTCCCATTCCCTAAAGAGCTTAAAACTAAAAAGATAAAACTCGCTTGCCCCAGCGGGTATCCCGCCAGAGGGTGGAAACCGCTGAGCGCAAATGGCCGGAGTTG
>DASXVI010000034.1:0-2531 GCA_036504315.1 Nitrospirota bacterium | reverse complement strand
TTCTCCGAAGCGATAAGCACTATCTTTTCGGTCTCTCGCTGTCTCTCGTCTTCAATAGCCTGCCAGACCTCCGGGTCCGACTCCCTTAAAAAACTCATCTTTTGCCCTCTTTCAGAACTTGTAAAGTAAAGATATAACGCCGGGGTTATTATCCCTTGCAGATGTCCCTTTCAATCTGGGTAATCTTGTCGAGCCGCTTCTGGTGGCGTCCGCCCTCGAAGGGCGTAGCAAGCCACTGCTTTACCATATCGGCCGCGACTTCCTGCCCGAGCACCCTGCCGCCGAGCACGAGGATGTTCGCGTCGTTGTGCTGGCGGGACAAACGGGCCGTAAAGCTGTCGTGACAGAGGGCCGCGCGGACGCCCGGGTACTTGTTGAGCGCGATGGACATCCCGATGCCGGTACCGCAAATTGCCAGGCCCCTGTCGGCATCGCCGGAAGTGACCGAGCGCGCTACTTTTGCAGCAAAATCAGGGTAATCCACCGAATCTTCGTTGCCGGTCCCCATATCCAGCACCTCGACGCCTGCCGATTTGAGGACCCCGCAGAGGACATCCTTGAGTGCAAGCCCCCCATGGTCACAGCCTACTGCGACTCTCATTTTGCTTGTTCCCTTCAACAACATGTTGTATGACAAGTGGATTATACGGTAAAGTGTAGTATTTTAGACGCAAAACCTCTGTGGTGTCAAGAAAAAATAGGCGCGTGGCTCAATGCGGTTGACAAAAGCGCAAGCCTGTGAGAACATTCCATATTTACCAGTGGGACTTTTGCAATACACTTTGGTTACGGAAGACAAAATGAGGATTATCCGAGGACTAAAGGAGGCCGAAAGGGCGAACCTTGACCGTCCGGTCGTCACCCTCGGAAACTTCGACGGTGTTCATCTGGGCCACCAGGAGATTTTCAGGCGGGCCGCCGCCCTTGCCAGAGTCCAGGGCGGGACTTCCGTGGCCTTCACTTTCGAGCCGCACCCGCTGAAAGTAGTCGCACCCCAGCGCTCGCCGAAGCTTCTCTCGACCTTCCATGAGAAGATGGAACGGATACGCGAGGCCGGGATGGACGCGGTAATCTGTGCGAGGTTCACCCCCGAGTTCGCCGAGACGACTCCGGAGGAGTTCGTCAGGGACATCCTTTCGGGGTTGGTCCACACGACCGACCTGTTTATCGGACACGACTATGCATTCGGAAAGGGCAGAAAAGGCGACATCGCGTTCCTTACCGCCGCCGGCGAGAGGTACGGGTTCAGGGTCCATGTCGTCGAGCCGGTGACCGTCGAGGGCATCCTGGTGTCTTCGACAAACATCAGAAGGCTCGTCAGCGAGGGCGATGTAAAGACTGCGGCGAAGCTTCTGGGCAGGCCCTATTCCATCGAGGGCATGGTCGTCCACGGACATTCCCGGGGCCATGCCCTGGGCTACCCGACCGCGAATATCGCCACGCCCAACGAGCTCCCTCCGAAGGAAGGCGTCTACGCTGTCAGGCTTACTGTGGCCGGCAAGGAGTATTCCGGGGCCGCGAGCATCGGCATGAACCCGACCTTCGAGGATGCGGCAAGCTCCTTCGAGGTGCACATATTCGAGTTCGGCGGTGATTTATACGGCAAACATATAAAGATTAAATTCGTCGAAAGGCTCAGGGACGGGGTAAAATTTTCCTCGGCTGACGAGTTGTCCGCCCAGATAAAGCGGGATATCGAAAGGGCCAAAGAGGTGCTGGCAGCATATGGCGATTAGCAACAAGGTAAAGTTCTGGGCCGGCATGGCCGTGAGCCTCGGGCTCATGGTATTCCTGTTCTCAAGGATAGACTTCCACAAGCTCTGGCAGGTTATGCGGGGCGTAGACCCCTTCTGGCTCGCCCTGGCCACCGCGCTCAACATCGGTTTCTTTGTAATAAGGGCCGCGCGCTGGCGCTTCTTTATGGAGCCGGTCAAGCGTGATGTCGGGATGTGGCCGCTTTTCTCGGCAACGATGATAGGCTTCATGGCAAACAACGTCCTGCCCGCGAGGCTCGGCGAGTTCGTCCGGGCATACGCCCTGGGCAGGCGCGAGAAGGTGCCGACCAGTTCGGTATTCGCCACGGTAGTAGTCGAGAGGCTGTTCGACGGCCTCTCCGTGATACTGCTCCTCATAATTGTACTCTCCAACATCCCGCAGACACCGGCTTTCGCGGGGATGGCCGGAACTATGAGGGTTGCGGGCGAGGTATCCCTCGCGGCGTATCTTCTGATAATGCTCGCGCTGTTCTTTTTCATATACAGGCCGGAAGCCCTGCCGAAAGCGGCGGGAAGGGCCGCCGGGCTCTTTTCGCACAATCTTGCGGACAAGGCGTCCGCCCTGGCCAGGAAATTCATAACCGGCCTCGCGGTCATCCGCCGGCCCAGGCTTCTTGCCCCGATTATAATCTACTCGGCTTTGCACTGGGGCCTCCTGTTCATCCCTATCCTGCTGATCTTCAAGGCGTTCGGGCTGCATTACGGGGTTTATGAGGCGATTTTCTTCATCGTGGCGATGTCATTTGCCGTGGCGCT
>DASXVI010000033.1:0-8566 GCA_036504315.1 Nitrospirota bacterium | reverse complement strand
GAACAGGGAGCTTGAAAAGGTAGTCGAGAGGCTGACCACGGTCAACCACATCGGCAACATATTAAACTCCATACTGGACAAGGACAATGTCATAGAGGTAATCGTCACCACTCTGGCAAAGACCGTTAATGCCGAAATCTGCTCGCTGATGCTCGTTAACGAGGCTACCAACGAGTTGGAAGTCGCCTTTGCGGTCGGGCTCGACGGAAAGCGACTCAGGAGCGTGAAGATAGGCGAAGGCATCTCCGGCTATGTGGCGAAGGAAGGCAAGCCGCTGCTCGTCATAGATATAGAGAAGGACCCGCGCTTCCAGTTGAAGAGCGACCCGCAGTACACCACTACCTCGCTGATTGCGGCCCCGCTCTTTATAAAGGGCAAGGTAATCGGCGTGTTCAATATCAATAATAAGAAGACCGGCGAGGCGTTCACCCACGACGACCTCGACCTCCTGACGACAGTCGCGGGCCAGGCGGCGATTGCGGTCGAGAACAGCAACCTGTACCGCGACATACGCTCCAGCTACTTCGATACGGTCCGCGCGCTGGTCAACGCCCTGGAAGCCAAGGACAAGTATTCCAAAGGCCACTCCGAGCGCGTCACCCTGCTCGCCATGATGATGGCCGAGGAGATGGGCCTGCCGGACGACAGGAAGCAGGCTCTCCAGCACGCTGGCGTCCTGCATGACATAGGCAAGATAGGCATCTCGATGAGCATCCTGAACAAGAACGGGAAACTTACCGGCGAAGAATACGATGTCGTCAAGGACCACCCGACAATCGGCGAGAAGATACTCGACCCGATAACCTTCCTGAAGGATGTGAAGGTCATCGTGGGAGAGCACCACGAGCGGTATGACGGCAAGGGCTACCCGCACCAGAAGAAGGGCGAGGAGCTGTCCATGGAGGCCCGGATACTGGCGGTCGCCGACACATTCGACGCCCTGACCTCCGACAGGCCGTACAGGAAGGCCCTCCCCTTCGAGGAGGCCGTCGCCGAGATAAAGCGCTGCTCATCCAGCCAGTTCGACCCGGATGTCGTAGACATCTTCATGAAGACGATAAGCGGCAGCGGGCCGATAAACTGAGAAGGCTTAGGATATAAAAATGCAAAACCCATCCCCTGAAAAGGGGGTGGGTTTTTTATTAGTGCGGAAAAGAAAAAGCCCCGGATTTCTCCGGGGCTTTTTCTTTTGTATAAGCTTACTTACTTCTACTCCGCTGGCTTCTCAGCATTGACCGGGGCATTCGCAGGAGGCTTTATGCGGGGCGCGGCTTCCTTGGCGGGGTCAAGCCTGTCCTCTATCGTCCTCTGCGGGCAGACCTGCACACAGGTCTCGCAGTGGGTGCATTTGGTATAGTCTATCTTCGCCAGGTTGTTCTCAAGGGCAATTGCGCCCTCGGGACAGGCTTTAACGCACAAACCGCAGCCGATGCATCCTATCTCGCAGACCTTCTTTACCGCGGGCCCCTTGTCGCGGCTGCTGCACCTTATATGCACCATCTTGCTCGATGGAGTCAGCGCAATCACCTGCTTCGGGCATATCGCGACACAGACGCCGCAGGCGGTGCATTTCTCGCGGTCTATTACCGGCAGGCCGTCCGCGGACATCTTTATCGCCCCGAACGGGCAGGCGCGCGCGCAGGTGCCGTAACCGAGGCAGGCATACGAGCAGGACTTGTCGCCCCCGGCTACGAGCATGCAGGCGCGGCAGTCCTTTACGCCGTTGTACTCGAACCGCTTGAATGTCTTGCATTCGTCGCCCCTGCAGAATACCGTCGCGACCGTCGGGATAAGCTCCGGGGCCACCTTGCCGGTAATCTTCGCCACAAGCGCGGCGACATCCGCCTTGCCGGGCGCGCACATGCCGGGGCCGACGGACGCATCGCCAACGACCGCCTCAGCGTATCCCATGCAGCCCGCAAAACCGCAGGCTCCGCAGTTTGCTCCGGGGAGTACATCGCGGACCGCCTCTACGCGCGGGTCCACCTTGACGGCGAACTTCCTTGCCGCCCAGGCGAGCGCAATGCCGAAGATAGCCCCGACGCTCCCCATGAATATAAGGCTCTTGATTGTAACATCTATCAGGTTCGGCTGAACCGCTTCCATATATAAACTCCTTGCGGTTTTACAGGGTTATCAGTCCCGAGAACCCGAGAAATGCCAGCGCAATCAGCCCGGTCACGATGAACGCGATGGGCATCCCCTGGAACGGTCTCGGGATGTTCGCAAGCTCAAGCCTCTCGCGGATGCTCGCCATCAGTATCAGGGCCAGCGAGAAGCCCGCGCCCGAACCAAGCCCCAGCGTCAGGCTCTGCATGAAGTTGTACTTCTCGTCCGCGTTGATGACCGGGACCGCGAGGATGATACAGTTGGTGGTAATCAGGACGAGGTAGATGCCGAGCTTGTAGTAAAGCGTCGGGTTCAGCTTCTTCAGCACCGTGTCCGCGCCCTGCACAAACCCGGCTACTATGCCGATGAACAGGACAATCTTTAAGAAGCCCAAGTGCAGCGGCAGCATTACGAGGTTGTAAACAAGCCACGAAAGCGCGGCCGAGATTACCATCACGGCTGTAAAGGTCATGCTCATGCCGACGGCGGTCTCCATCTTTTTTGTGACGCCGAAGAAGATGCAAAGCCCCAGATACCGCGAAAAAACGAAGTTGTTTATTATCGCGGAGGCTATGAAGATAGTGCCTAAATCCTTGAACATTTCACGCCTCCGTTATTAATGGTGGCCGCCGCCCGAACTCGGGTTGCCGCCCCTCTTTATCTCTATCCAGTTAAACAAACCCATTAGAAGACCTATCACGAAGAAGCCACCGGTCGGCAGTATCGCAATCAGGAGCGGGTTCTGGCCGACGAGGCTGACGCCCATCAGGCTGCCCTTGCCGAAAAGCTCGCGTATGGCCCCTATCAGGACAAGCGCTCCGAGGAAGCCCAGTCCCATCCCTATGCCGTCAACCGCGGACGGGACGACTTTATTCTTGGAGGCGAACAGCTCCGCGCGAGAGATTATTATCGCGAACACGACTATAAGCTGGATATATAGGCCCATCTCGCGGTACGCCGTCCTCGCATAGGCCGCCATGAACATATCCGTCATCGAGACATAGGTCGCGATAATCAGGATGTATGCCGGGATGCGTACCTTGGGGTTTATCAGGTTGCGGAATATCGAGACCGTGATGTTGACCATAGTCATGACGAACAGCACCGCGACGCCCATCAGGAACCCGTTCTTTACGGATGTCGTGACGGCCACCGCCGGGCAGAGCGAAAGCGCCAGCTTGAAGACCGGGTTCTCGGAGAATATCCCGTTGGTTATCAGTTTGCCGTAACTTATTTTTGCTGAGTCCGACATTACTTAAGCCCCCCTTCCCGCGCGGCCTTCAAGGCCTCGACCGCGTCCTTCACGCCCCTTGTAACGCCACGGGACGAGATGGTCGCGCCGGATATCGCCTGGACATCGGTCTGGGTATCGCCTTTAACGACGACAAGGTGCTCAAGGCTCTTGCCTTTGAAGCGGTCCTTGAACCAGCCCTCGGTAATCTGGTCGCCGAGCCCCGGCGTCTCTGCATGGCCGAGCACGTCCACCGCCGTAACCGTATTATTTGCGTCTATAGCGACGAGGAGCTTGATGTAGCTTGAGTAGCCCTTACCGTAGGAGCTGACGACAAAGCCGGTAAGGTTGCCGCCCTGCTTCGCCTCGTAAATCTTGCATTCCTTGCCGGCAATCTTTATATCCTTGACCGCCTGGATAGAGTCCGCCTGCGGCATCAGGCCCTTTAGAGCCTGCTCCAGCTCCTGCGCCTCTTTCCGAACCTTTACCGGCTCGGTAGAAGCCCATGTGGCGGCGAGTATCAGGCCCGCCGTGGCGCAGATTATCATTAGGTTTGAAGTGATTTTTATGTAATCGTTCATGCCGCCGCCTTTGCTTCGCCGAATTTCTTCGGCTTGAACGCCCTGTCCAGCAGCGGCGTGAGGCAGTTCATAAGGAGTATCGCGTAGCAGACGCCCTCGGGGTATCCGCCCTTCAGCCTTATAAGCACGGTTATCGCGCCGCATCCAATGCCGAAGGCAAGCTGCGCGCGGTTTAGCTGCGGCACCGTGACATAGTCCGTCGCCATGAAGAACGCGCCGAGCACGAGGCCGCCGGAAAGCATCGCCAGCACCGGGTCGCCCCCGAAAACCCATGTCAGGCCCGCGACCGTGCCGATGAAGCTAACCGGTATCTGCCAGTTGATATAACCCTTCGCGATGAGGAATATCCCGCCCAGAAGTATCGCGAGTACCGAGACCTCTCCGAGCGAGCCGCCCCGGTTGCCGAACAGCATCGAGGTATACATGTCCTGCTGGCCCGTGAAATGCGCAAGCAGTTTCTGGTAGCCCTCTTCCTTGAGTATGCCGAGCGGGGTCGCGCCGGTCTTCGCGTCCACCAGCATCTGTCCCCCGGCCGGTATCGGCCAGGTAGTCATCAGCTTGGGGAACGAGGCCATCAGGAACGCGCGTCCGATGAGGGCGGGGTTGAATATGTTGTAACCGAGCCCGCCGAATAGGTGCTTCGTTATGACTATAGCCACCGCCGCGCCGATGACCGGCAGGTACAGCGGCACTCCGGCCGGAAGGTTCATCCCGAGCAGCAGGCCGGTGAGGAAGGCGCTGCCGTCGGTTACGGAAACCTTGACGCCCATTATCTTCTGTGTAGCCGCCTCAATCGCCATGCAGGCGAGTATGCAGGCCGCAATCACGAGCAGGGCATGGACGCCGAAATAGTAGACCGATACAAGCGCCGCAGGCGCAAGCGCCGCAGATACAGTCCACATTATCCGCGGGACCGACACATTGGAACGGATATGCGGGCCTACGGATACGAGAAATTTTTTATCCTTTGCCTTCTCTTCCAATTGCCTCTCCCTTACTTTTTCTTCTTTGCAAGTTCGCGCTTGGCCCATTTTGCAAACTGGACCATCGGCCTGCTCGAAGGGCATACATAAGAACACGAGCCGCACTCGAAACAGTCCATAAGCCCGTGCTCCTTCGCCTCTTCAAAACGGCCCGTCTCGATAAGCCTGCCGAGAAGCCCGGGGTTCAGCCCCATCGGGCATACCTCGACGCACCTTCCGCAGCGGATACAGGGCCCGATGTCGAAGATTGCGGCGTCCTCGCCGGTGAGGGCGACGATGCCTGATGTGCCCTTTATTACCGGGACCATCGTATCAGCCTGCGCGATACCCATCATAGGCCCGCCCATCAATACCTTGGACGCTTCGTCTGTCAGGCCGCCGCACTGTTCTATTACCTCCGAAAACAGCGTGCCTATTCTGACGCGCATATTCTTCGGCTCTTTTATTCCGGGGCCGGTAATAGTAACAACCCTGTCTATCAGCGGCCTGCCGAAGCGCACCGCCTCGTATACCGCAGCCGCCGTGCTGACATTCTGGACCACCGCGCCTACATCCATCGGCAAAAGTCCCGGCGGGACTTCCCTGCCGGTTACCGCCTTGATAAGCTGCTTTTCGGAGCCCTGCGGGTACTTGACTTCGAGCGGCAGGACATGGACTCCCATCTTGCACCCGGCGGCTACATCCTCCACCATGCCGTCCCTGTGATAGTGGGTCTCGACCATTATCTCGCAGGCCACCTTGCCGGCCTCTTCGGTAATTTTCTCTATCGCGGCGGGCTTGTTCTTCTCGATGCCGATGAAACCTTCCGTCACCTTCAGGACATTCATCATTATCTTGATGCCTTCGACGATTTCGGAGGGGTTCTCCTCCATCAGGCGGGAGTCCGAGGTCAGGTACGGCTCGCATTCGGCGCCGTTCAGTATAACGGCGGTTATCTTCTTTTCCTTGGGCGGGTCGAGCTTGACATGGCTCGGGAATGTCGCGCCCCCCATTCCGACTATGCCCGCGTCCTTTATGATGGCGCGGAGGTCGCCTGCGGAAAGCGACATAAAGTCTTCGTGTTCGACAAGCCCGTCAACCCACTCGTCCAGGCCGTCGGACTCTATGACTACCGCCGGGACATCTATGCCCATCGGAGACGGGAAATTGCCGACGGCCGTGACTTTGCCCGAAATGGACGCGTGGACGGGGGCCGACACATGGCCCTGCGCCTCGCCTACCTTCTGCCCTTTTTTTACAAGGTCGCCGACCGCGACGATTGGTTTCGCGGGGGCGCCCAGATGCATCGCCATCGGGATGACTACCCTCTCGGGCAGTCTGGCCGCGACGATAGCCAGCGATTCGGTTTTTTCCTTGTTTTCGGGCGGGTGTATCCCACCCATTTCGAAAGTGCCGCGGGTCATCTCTTTTTCTCCGGTCCGAGCATTTCTGTCAGCTCTTTCACGAATTCGTTAATATCCTTGAAGTCGCGGTAGACGGAGGCGAACCTTACATAGGCCACTTTATCGAGTTCCTGGAGCCTCTTCATTATCTCTTCGCCGATGGCGGTGGAGGGTATTTCCTTGTGGCCGCCTTCGAGAAGCTTTTTCTCGATGTCGTCGACGGCCGATTCGAGGGTATCGACGGAGACAGGCCGCTTCTCGCAGGCCTTCTTCAGGCCCGTAAGCACCTTCATCCGCTCGAAGGGTTCGCGGCGCGAGTCCTTTTTCACGACCATAGGCATAATCTCTTCGACGCGCTCGTAGCTCGTGAAACGCTTGCCGCACAGTTCGCATTCGCGGCGGCGGCGGATTGCCTCGCCGTCGGTCGAGAGCCTGGAGTCTACGACTTTGTCCTCGACATGCCCGCAGAAAGGGCACTTCATTTTGGCGCACCCTCCTTCTTGTCTTCGTGTTTTTCCACAAGAACCCCGGCCTCGTCAAGCATCGCCTGGCCCAGGCTGTCGGGGTATCCGTTCTCGTAAATGATTTTGGTGATCCCCGCGTTTATTATCATCTTCGAGCAGATGGAGCAGGGTTGGTGCGTGCAGTAGAGGACGGCGCCCGAGATGCCGGTGCCGTGCTTCGCCGCCTGTATTATGGCGTTCTGCTCGGCATGGAGACCCCTGCATATCTCATGGCGTTCGCCGGACGGTGTGCCCAGCTTTTCCCTGAGACAGCCGATGTCGCCGCAGTGGGTGGTTTTGGACGGAGAACCGTTGTACCCCGTCGCGAGGATATTTTTGTCTTTCGCAAGGACCGCACCCACCTGCCGTCTGACGCATGTCGAGCGCTTAGACACCAGACGGGCGATTTCCAAGAAGTATTCGTCCCAGCTCGGTCTTTCCAAATTTATTGCCTTCCACTTGCAGGCATGAGGACTACTTGCCCGCTGCCGCGCCGCGCCCTTCGAATATCGGATAGCTCGTGGCGAGCGCCCTGGCCTTCTCCGCTACACGGGCTATAACGCCTGGGTCCTTGATATTGTCTATCACTTCCGCGACAAGGGCGGCGATGTTGTCCATCTCGGCTTCCTTCATGCCGCGGGTAGTCACTATCGGGGTGCCTATCCTTATGCCGGAGGTGATGGTGGGCGGCTTCTGGTCGAACGGTATGCCGTTCTTGTTAAGCGTGATGCCCGCGAGGTCGAGGGCGGTCTCCGCCTCCTGCCCGGTAACGCCCTTGTTCGTCAGGTCGACGAGCATGAGGTGGTTGTCCGTGCCGCCGGAGAAAAGCTCGAAGCCCCGGGAAGTCAAGCCCGCCGCAAGCGCGCGCGCGTTCTTTATCACCTGCTCCTGGTATTCCTTGAATTCTGGCTCCATCGCCTCCTTGAAGGAGACGGCCTTTGCTGCTATGACATGCATCAGCGGGCCGCCCTGGAGTCCGGGGAACACGACCTTGTCCACGGCCTTGGCAAACTCCTGCCGGCACATCGTCATGCCGCCCCTCGGCCCGCGCAGGGTCTTGTGGGTCGTCGTCGTCACGAAGTCCGCATACGGCGCGGGGCTCGGGTGCAGGCCCGCCGCGACCAGTCCGGCGATATGGGCTATGTCCGCCATCAGGACAGCGCCGACCTTGTCGGCAATCTCCCGGAACGCCTTGAAGTCTATAATCCTCGGGTACGCCGAAGCGCCGACGACTATCATCTTCGGCTTGTGCTCCTTTGCCATGGACTCGACCTCGTTGAAATCTATAAGGCCGTCCTCGCGCCTGACGCCGTAGCTGACGGAGTTGTACAGCTTGCCGGAGAAGCTCGCCTTAGCCCCGTGGGTTAAGTGGCCGCCGTGGGTAAGCTTCATGCCGAGGACGGTGTCTCCGGGGTTAATCGCCGCGAAGTAGACCGTCATGTTCGCGCTGGAACCGGAGTGCGGCTGGACATTCACATGGTCCATGCCGAAGAGCTTTTTTGCCCTGTCGATAGCGAGCTGTTCGACTACATCGGCATAATCGCAGCCGCCGTAGTAACGGTGGCCGGGATACCCTTCCGCGTACTTATTCGTCAGGACCGAACCCTGGGCCTCGAGTACGGCGGGAGAAGCATAGTTCTCCGAAGCGATAAGCACTATCTTTTCGGTCTCTCGCTGTCTCTCGTCTTCAATAGCCTGCCAGACCTCCGGGTCCGACTCCCTTAAAAAACTCATCTTTTGCCCTCTTTCAGAACTTGTAAAGTAAAGATATAACGCC
>DASXVI010000032.1:0-9298 GCA_036504315.1 Nitrospirota bacterium | reverse complement strand
ACATCTTGTTGACGCCGTCCGTGCCTTCGAGCAGCGGCATCATCAATACCACCTGCGGCTCCTGGCCCAGCTCCTTCTGGAGGTCGCGGCCGACGAGCAGGTTGAACTTCTGGTCGGTGCCGCCCAGTTCTACATCGGACTTGAGCGCGACGGAGTCGTACCCCTGCACAAGTGGATAGAGGAACTCATGGATGGATATAGGGCGCTGCTCCTTGAACCGCTTGCTGAAGTCGTCCCTCTCCAGCATCCGGGCGACGGTATACCGCGCCGCGAGCTGTATCATATCGACCGAGGACATCTTGCCCATCCACTCTGAGTTGAACCTGATTTCGGTCTTCGAGAGGTCGAGTATCTTCGCAACCTGCTCCAGGTAGGTATCGGCATTGGCCTTTACCTGTTCGGGCGTGAGAGGCGGGCGGGTCTCGTTCTTGCCGGTCGGGTCGCCTATCATGCCAGTGAAATCGCCAATGAGGAATATGACCTGGTGGCCAAGCTCCTGGAACTGACGCAGTTTCTGGAGAAGTACGGTGTGGCCCAGGTGCAGGTCGGGCGCGGTCGGGTCGAACCCTGCCTTTACCCTGAGGGGCTTGCCCTCCTTTATAGAGCGCTCAAGCTTCTTCCTAAGCTCCGGCTCGGATAGAACCTCTACCGAACCCCTCTTTATCAGCTCAACCTGCGAGTCCAAGTCTCTCATTATATCTCGTTTATCCTTTCAAGCACAATATCGGCCAGCTTGGGATGGTTGTCCAGGTGGCGCGCCATGACTATCTCAATACCCTGATACTTTTCCCGGAGCAGTTCCAGTTCATCCGGGATGTCCTTTGACACATGGTTCCCGGAATAAAGGAAGAACGGCACTACCACTATCTTCGTTGCCCCCTTTTGGGCTGCATCCTCTATAACTTCCGCGAGGGACGGGTTGGCAAGCTGCAGGAAGGCGGGTATAACCCGTTCCCCGGATATGGCCTCGACCATGCCGGCCATCTCTATCAGCGGCCTGTTGCCGCTCTCGGCCTTCGAGCCGTGGCCCAACAATATAATTGCCTTCTTCATTTCGTAAATCTCCTTTACAGGCTTTGATTTATAATATATTTAACCGGCAAAGTCAATATTCAAAAGGTCGCATGGTAATTGAATTTATTATCGCGAAGTGCTAAAATTTATTTTAGGAGGTTCGATATGAGAAAGCTGGTTCAGGTATTAATGCTTTTCGCGACACTCATTGCATTCACTGTCGCCGCCCCTGCCGACAAGGCCGAGGCGAGGATGCACGGGTCTTTTAGCGGCGCGGTCATAATCGGATCGCCTTTTATATACGACCCGTTCTGGGACCCTTGGTATGACCCCTGGTACAGGCCGGCCTATCCTTATTATTATGCCCCTCCCGCAAACTACGGGTTCCTGAAGACAAAGGTCGAACCCAAGGATACCGAGGTGTGGGTTGACGGCCAGGTGTTTGGAGTGGCGGACGATTTCGACAGCTTCTTCCACGCCCTGAAGCTGCCGCTCGGCGTCCACAGGGCCCAGTTCAAACTCGAAGGCTACAAGACTTTTGCGGTGAGCTTTACGGTTACGCCGGACGATACCACTACCATAAAGCACAAGATGACGCCGGCAACCGGGGCTGCCCGGGGTGAGGAAGTCGGCAGGCTCATTATCAGGACCGACCCGACAGGTGCGGATGTCTATATAGACGGACAGCACTCGTTTGTATCGGGACGGAAGGCCGAGAACTTGGAGCTGGCGTCGGGCAGGCACCAGATAAGGGTCACAAAGGAAGGTTATAACGATTATGTCGCCGATACCGTTATTTCCGACGGCGGCGAAGTCAATATGGATGTAGAGCTGAAAGAGGCCGAGTAACTCGGCCTCTTTTGTTGTAACCCCTCACCCTGTGTCCCCCTCCCGTAAGGAGAGGGAATAATTTCGTCACCCCCGTGAAGACGGGGGTCTAGTGGCTTTGCTCCGGGAAAGACGCTGGATTCCCGCCTGCGCGGGAATGACGGCTTGCCGACGCCTCTGATGCAACGCCCATCAGCCATTTCAGGTCTTCCGCCCCCCAGCCGAATGCATCGGCGCACACGTTCAGTTCATCGGTCAGCGTAGTCCCAAAGAGCGGCGGGTCGTCCGAATTTATCGTCACGACAAGCCCCGCATCCATCATCCTCTGCACCGGATGCTCCCCTATGCTTTTGTAAAGCCCGAGGCATACATTGCTCGTGGGGCAGACTTCCAGAGGGATTTTCCTGTCGCGAAGCTCCGCGACAAGCTCCGCGTCCTCCATGCACCGCACCCCGTGTCCTATCCTGTCGGCGGACAGTAGCCTGACGGCGCTTCGGATGCTCTCGGGGCCAGCCATCTCGCCCGCGTGCGGCACCGAGAGCAGCCCGGCCTCTTTCGCAAGCGCAAACGCCTTTACGAACTTCTCCGGCGGGTTGCCGGCCTCTGGCCCGCCCAGGCCCAGCGCCGTCACGCCCTTGCCGATTGATGCCGCCGACCACTTCGCCGTTACCATGCCGTCCTCAGGGGACACATGGCGGGAGATGTCCAGCGTGAGGTTCATATCGATGCCGAGCGCGTCCTTCGCCCAGTCCCGCGCGGAATTTATCGCCGCAAGCTGCTCGTCAAACGGTATCCCGTGGAAGGTAAATTGCGTGAACGGCGTGTAAGTCGCCTCGGTATAAACGATGTTCTGGCGGGCCTGGCCCTGTAAGAACTCGCGGGTGATAAGCTCTATGTCCTCCGGCGTCTTCAGGCACGACGCGATGGAGATATAGACTTCGAGGAAATGCCGGAAGTCCGTGAAGGCGAACCAACGGCGCAGGCCCTCGACGGTATCGGCCGGGAGTTCCTTCTTGTGCCTCTTCGCGAGCTTCAGGAATGTCTCAGGCTGGATGGAGCCTTCGAGGTGGACATGAAGCTCGACTTTGGGCATTTCAATTATGAATTTCTGGATATCCAAAATCTCTCCGATTACCACGCCGTCAGCCCGCATCTCTTCTCGCCGCGCTCGATGTCCTGCTCGAAATATTTAGTCACAATCTTTGTCGCGCAGAACTCGCCGCACATCGTGCAGGAATTGTCGTCCGACGGCATGCGGGACGCTCGTATCTCTCTCGGCCTGTCGCCGGTGATTGCAAGCGAGAACTGCTTCTGCCAGTCGAGCGACCTGCGCGCAAGGCTCATCTCCTTGTCCCGCGACCTGTCCTTGTACTTTATCATATCTCCTATATAAGCTGCAATCCTTGATGCCATTACGCCCTCTTTTACATCCTGGACATCCGGGAGCGCAAGGTGCTCTGACGGAGTGACATAGCAGATGAAATCCGCGCCGTATGCCGAGGAGAGCGATGCGCCTATCGCGGCGGTGATGTGGTCATATCCGGGAGCAACATCCGTGGTTATGGGCCCCAGCACATAGAACGGGGCCTCGTTCGACATCCGCTTCTGGATGATGATGTTCGCCTCTATCTCGTCGATGGGTATATGGCCCGGGCCTTCGACCATCATCTGGCAGCCCTGCTTCCTGCCTTCCTCGGCCAGCTCGCAGTTTATAATTAGCTCCTGCATCTGGCACCGATCGGAGGAATCGTGTATCGCGCCCGCCCGGAACCCGTTGCCGAGGGAGAGGACACAGTCGTATTTTTTCAGTATTTCGGCCACGCGGTCGAACTTCGCAAACAGCGGGTTCTCGCGGTTATTGTGCACCATCCAGGCAACCATATACGCGCCGCCCTTGCTGACAAGGCCCCCGTAGCGGTAGCCCTGCCTGCGGAGCCGTTCGATGGTAAGCTTGTTTATCCCGCAGTGTATCGCCATGAACGAGACGCCGTCCGCGCACTGCTCCTCGATAACATCGAACAGCATCTCCTCCGGCATATCCACCGGGCTGCCGTATTTCTCGATAGCCCTTGCGAACGCCTGGTACAACGGCACAGTGCCGACCGGCAGGCTTATGGCGGATAACACCTCGCGGCGTACCTTCGCGATATCGCCGCCGACCGAGAGTTCCATAAGCGTGTCCGCGCCGCACTCCTGGGCCATTATCGCCTTCTCGACCTCCAGTGAAATTTCGGCGATGTCGGTGGATGTGCCGATGCTCGCGTTCACCTTCGTCCGCAGGCCCTTGCCGATGCCGACCACGCGCGCGGCCCGGTTTTTGTTGTTCGGGATTACAATCTTGCCCTGGGCGACCATCTCATGGATATACTGCTCTGTCTTCCCTTCCATCGCCGCCACTGCCGCCATCTGTTCCGTGATAATGCCGCCGACCGCCTGCTCTACCTGTGAAGCCATTTCTTCCTCCTCGAAACAAAAGACCCGGCCCAATTTGAGGGTCCGGGTCTTGAGGGCAAAGCGCTCCAAGAGCCGTCCCCTCTCCACGAGGGCCGACCAATTGAGCGCACAGCAGCCAATCCGCGCGCGGTCTTGCGGTTACCAGGCAGGTCTTCTGGCTCCCGGATCGTCCTTCCGCCATACCTTCCCGCACGGCAACGTCTACTTCAGTGCCTAATTTCGTTGGCATCGTTAGGAGCTTCCTCAACGTATAAAATATACGCCTTCGTCGCTCCCTCCTTGCCGCCTTATTATGCTGCTGAATTAGGCGTTGCCGGAATTGCAGTGGTTTAATTAAGGCTTCAGTCCCCGGTTACAGCGGCGGGCCCGCTCCCGATTAATACCCCCCACCCCTGCCCCTCCCCCGCAAGGGGGGATGGTTAAAGGTAGGCGACTACGCACGGGATTCCCTATTAAGCCCTTTTAAAGGGCGCCTGGGCCTCTTTCACTCTCTTTGCAAACGACCTGGCGAACGATGCGTTCGATGCAAAATGCAGGTGCACATAGCTCGCCGTCACATTTCCTGCCGTAAAGCCTTCCTTGTATTCCCTGTCGTCGCCGTTCTTCTTTATCAGCCACGCGTGCCTTGAGCGCGCCTTGTCGAAGACGGTCTCGGAATAATGGAACTCATGCCCGCGCGCGTTGCCGCCCTGCGGGAATATTGCATTGGCCGGGCTCGGCGTCACCTCGCGGTAGCCGAGCGCCTGCCGTCTGTCCAGCATGGTGGACTGCCCCGGCAGGACTCCCGCCATCTGGAAGAATACGCCGTCCTTGTCCGTGATGCCGCGCGTCATGTACATAAGCCCGCCGCACTCCGCATAAATCGGGACACCGTCGCCTGCAGCCTGTGCTATGTCGGTCTTGACAAAGTCGTTGAACGACAGCCCCAGCGCGTACATCTCCGGGTAGCCGCCGCCGAGGTATATTCCCCTGACGCCCTCCGGCAGGCCGCCGTCCTTGAGCGGGGAAAACGGCACAAGCTCAAGCCCCGCCGCTTCAAGGATATCGAGGTTGTCCTGATAATAAAAGCAGAACGCCTCGTCCATCGCCACTGCGAGTTTTGCGGTCTTTTTCCGTGACGGCCTATCGGGCACCGCCGCCTGTTTCGGGGCCTTCGCCGCGATATTCAGCAGGGCCTTCATGTCGATGTGCTTCTCTACCATGCCGCGCAGCCGGTTCACGAACTTCTTAGTCAGTATCCCCGCGACATCGGTAGTCAGCCCAAGATGCCGGGACGGTATGTCGAGCCCCTCATCTCGCGGGACCGCTCCGATTACCTTCGCACCGCAGGAGCGTTTGATGGCCGAGCGCAGGAGTTCCTCATGGCGCGCCGAGCCGACGCGGTTCAGGATTACCCCGGCGATATTTATTTTCGGGTCGAGCGTCTCAAACCCTTTGACGAGCGCCGCCGCGCTGCCCGCCATGCTCCGCGCGTCCACGACAAGCACGACAGGCGCGCCGGTGAGCTTTGCAACCTCGGCGGTGCTGCCCTCCAAACCGTCCCTGCCCGTGCCGTCGAAGAGGCCCATCACGCCTTCTATGACCGCGATGCCGCGTACCGGCGCGTGCCTTGCGAAGGTTTCCCGGACGGCCTTTTTGCCCATCATCCAGCCATCGAGGTTCCTCGACGGCTTTCCTGTAATAAACGCATGGTATGCCGGGTCTATAAAATCAGGGCCGGCCTTGAACGGCTGGACGGGCAGACCGGCAGCCGTAAGCGCGGCCATAATGCCCACGCTCAAGGTCGTCTTGCCCGAGCCGCTCTGCGTACCGGCTATGATTACAGTGCCGCGCATTTTACTCCGCCTTTGCGGCCTTGATGTGTTCCTTCTCGACTTCGACTGGGACGACCTTGCCCGAATCGAGATAATACTCGGCGGTAATGACCTTCAGCTTGCCTTCCTCTGACAACTCTTTCACAACCTTGCTCTTCATCGTCTCGGCATACATGTTCTTTACATTTTCCTGAACGGCGAGATCCAGCGTCTCGGACGCTTCCTTCTTGCCTGCGGCCTTCGCCTTCTTTATGGCCGGGAGAATCTTCTTCACTATCTCCCCGATGTTGCCCTCCGGTTTGCCCTTCGCTTCGAGCGCGGCCTTTACCGCACCGCAGTTGGAGTGGCCCATGATTATGAGCAGCGGCGTCTTTAAGTGTTCAGCGGCGTATTCTACGCTCCCAAGCGTAACCGGGTCGATCACATTGCCCGCGACCCTTATCACGAACAACTGCCCCAGCCCCTCGTCGAATATCAGTTCAGGCGGGACACGGGAATCCGAACAGGTAAGCACTATGGCGTAGGGTTTCTGGCCGTTGGTAAGCTCCATCCGTTTTTCGCTGCTGATGTCTTTCTTTGCGGCCTCGCCTGAAACATACCTGGCGTTGCCGTCCATCAGCATCTGCTGCGGGTCTGCGGCTCCTTCTGCAAATGCGTTGGCAGAGATGAATGCGAGTGAGATGGATAATGCGATTGCGAGCTTTCTCATTGTGCCTCCTTGCGTGGGTTGAAGTGTTAACCGTTTAGCAGCTTCACGACTGAAACGCCGTCCTCGTAATAATCTATTATGTTCAGGCAACCGAAATCCTGGTCTATACGGAATATATAATGAAGGTCGAGCTTCATCGCGTCGGCGAGTATCACGCGGTTCACGCCGCCATGACCGACGAGCAAAATTTCTCCGCCCCTGTTCTCCTCTATTACCTTGCCGAGCGCGGGCATCACCCGTCCGGCAACGCCCATAAGGGACTCGCCGCCCGGCGGGAGAAAATGCACTATGTCCGACAGCCACGCGCTCCACTCGCCCGGGAACTCGGCCTGTATCTCGTCCCAGGACTTTCCTTCCCAGGCGCCGACCCCTCTCTCGCGAAACTCCGCCAAGGAAACACGCGGGGCGCCGTGCGGCCCGCCTATTATCTCCGCGCCCTTCTTCGAGCGGATGAGGTCCGACGAGTATGCCGCCGATATCTTCGTCTCGATAAGCTGGTCGCGGAGCATCTCCATCTGCTGGACGCCGTTGTCCGAAATATCTATATCAATATGCCCGTTGTACCGTTTCCTGCCGTCTCCTGCCACCTCTCCGTGGCGGCAGAGATAAAGCCTCGTGAAATCTTTTTCTCGCTTCATATATGCACCGCGAATACAAGAAGGACGAGCAGTTCGTTTGCCTCGCTCGTCGCGCCTATTACATCTCCGGTTATCCCGCCGATTTTTTCGTTGCACAATGCGCGGGCGCACACGGTCAGGACAACCACCATGAGTACCGCAGCCAGCCCCCGGGCGCCGGATAATATACCCGCCGAGGCGAACGCCACAGCGAAAGCGATAGATAGTTCAGTCTGCCCGAGGTTTTGTATAAACGGCTTTGCGAGGCTGCCTTCCGGCCGTCCCGGACGGGCGTTGTACGAAAGATGTACCTGCGACCACCTGGCGAGGCATGGCATCAGGAGGAGCGCACCGGCCCGGCCCGGCCCCGCTATCGAGGCAAGGGATGCGGCCTTCAGCAGCAGCAGCAGCACGAGGCCTATTACGCCCATCGCGCCAACCCGGCTGTCCTTTATTATCGCGAGTATCTTTTCCCTGTTGCCGTGGCCGCAGAAAAGCCCGTCCATCATGTCCGCAAAGCCGTCGAGGTGCAGTCCGCCCGTAATGAGCGCGAGCAGCGCGATATCTATCACGGACACAAGCGGCAGAGGGAAGACCAACAGCAGGATGCCGTCCGCCAACCAGAGCAGTGCGCCCATCAGAAGCCCGACGAGCGGGAACCAGGCCATCGAGCGGGCCATGTCTTTTGGCTCGACGACCTCTCCCTCTCCAAGAGGAAGGACCGTCAGAAACCTCGCTGCATTGAGGAACGCCTTTACCATTAATTTACTTTCTCACCTTCGACCCCGGCCTCGCCGAATGTCGCCATTTCATAAAGGACCTTCAGCCCGGCGTCCACAAAGCCCATCGCAAGCGCCGCGCCTGTCCCTTCGCCAAGCCGCATATCCATGTCCAAAAGCGGCCTGTGGCCGATGCGGGAAAGCATCGCGGCATGGCCCAGCTCGACAGACTTGTGCGCCGCGATTATATAGCCCTTGGCCTCCGGCTTCAACTCGCAGGCGATAAGCGCGCCCGCAGTGGATATGAAGCCGTCGATTACGACCGGGAGCTTCATCGCCGCGGCACCGAGCACCACGCCCGCGATGCCTGCAATCTCGAACCCGCCCACCTTCGCGAGGACATCGAGCGCGTCGGACGCATCCGGCCTGTTCACCTCAATCGCCCTCTCTATCACGGCGACCTTGTTTTTGTAGCTCTCCTCGTTAACGCCGGTGCCGTAGCCCGTCACCTGCTCGACCGGCAGCCCGGTGAATACCGCCGCGATTGCCGAGGACGGGGTCGTGTTCGCGATGCCCATGTCGCCGGTGCCGAACATCCCGTAGCCGCGCGCCGCAAACTCGTTGACCAGCGCGATGCCGGTCTCAAGGGCCTGCACAGCTTCCTGCTCCGTCATCGCGGGGCCGGCCGCCATATTCTTCGTACCGGGAGCCACCTTCATTATGCGGAGGCCGTCCACCGGCTCGAAGTCGTGCTCTACTCCGATGTCCGTTATGATTACATCCGCACCGACATGGCGCGCGAGGACATTGACGCCCGCTCCCCCGCTCAGGAAATTATAGACCATCTGGGCCGTGACGACCTTCGGGTATGCGCTCACGCCTTCATCGGCGACGCCGTGGTCGCCCGCGAAAACAAATATCGCCTTCTTCGCGGTGTCCGGCCTGTCCTGCCCCGTTATCAGGCAGACGCGCTTCGCCAGTTCTTCGAGCCTGCCGAGGCTTCCCGGCGGCTTGGTCTTGTTGTCGAGCCTTCTCTGTATCTCGTGCGCGCGGGTCTCGTCAACCGGCGCAATGGCCGCAAGCGTGTCTTTCAAAAGACTCATAGTAAATAACTCCTTTAAGAATGATTGAACCACAGAGACA